>JBPCPR010000143.1:0-4669 GCA_050998925.1 Gaiellaceae bacterium | reverse complement strand
TCGCCGCGCTCCGCAAGGTTCAGGCCGGCTGCCTCTTGACCGTCAGCGACGTGGTCGTCGAGGGCGAGTTCCAGCGGATCAGCGACGAGGATCTGCGGGCCGCCGTCGATCAGATGACCGAGCTCGCGCTGGCGACAGTGACCGCGGACTCGCATTGAGCACTCCGGCCCCCGGGCCGGTCGTTTTCCTCGTCAACCCGGCCTCCGCGAACGGCTCCACCGGCCGGCGCTGGCCTGAGATCGCGAAGCGCGCGGCGTCCGCGGGGCTCGTGGGCGAGGGGTTCGTGAGCGAGCGGCCCGGTCACCTCGTCGAGCTCGCGCACCGCGCGGCGGCGGGCGGGGCAGGACTGCTCGTCGCAGTCGGCGGCGACGGCACCGTGCACGAGGTCGTGAACGGCCTCGTCCGCTCCGGCCGCTCGGAAGAGGTCGACCTGGCCGTGCTCTCCCGTGGCACCGGCAAGGACTTCGTCCGCAGCCTGCGCATTTCCGGCGACCTCGACCAGGCGCTCGAGACGGCACGGGCTGGCAAGACACGCGCGGTCGACGTCGGACTCGCGCGCTTCACAGGCCCGGACGGCTCGCCCGCAGAGGCGTACTTCGCCAATTTCGCCGGGGCCGGCATCAGCGGCTCGATCGCCCGGCGCGCCAACGCCTCCTCGAAAGCTCTGGGCGGGAAGGCGTCGTTCATGTGGGCGACCGTCGCCGTCTTTCTGCGCTGGAAGAGCGCCGAGGTGATCGTCGACGTGGACGGTGCTCCCCGCTCGGGCCGCATGTTCGAGGTGTTGGCGATGAACGGCGACTACACCGCCGGGGGCATGTGGATGGCACCCGACGCGAAGGCGGACGACGGCCTCTTCGATGTCGTCCTGATCGGCGACGTCACGAAGCTCGATTTCATCGCGACGTTCCCGAAGATCTACCGAGGCCGTCACGTCGGCCATCCGAAGATCGAGCATCTCCGTGGACGGACCGTCACGATCGACTCGGCCACACCGCTCCCGATCGCGCTCGACGGCGAGCAGCCCGGAACGACGCCGGTGATCTTCGAGCTCGTCCCGGGCGCCCTGCGGCTCCGCGTTCCCTAGGCGGTGCCGCCGCGCGCCGTGCCGCCGCCGAGTGCCCGGCCGGCCGCGGGCGAAGAAGCCTGGTCGGTCTTCTTCTTCGACGCGGCGGAGGCCTTTTTCGTCCGCGTGGCTGAGGTCGGCGTCTTCTTGGTCTCGGAACGCTTCGTGGTCGGGGTGATGCCCGATCCGCCCTCCACCCTCGCGAGGCGCTTCTCGAGGCTGTCGAGCCGCTTCTCGAGGCTGCGGATGTCGTCGACCGGTGCGAGGCCGATCCCGTGCAAGGCACCGCGCGAGGTGGCGTCGAGCTTGCCCTTTGCATTCATTGCTCGTGAAAGCGCCTCGGTTACGCGCTCGTTCCGGCCGAGCTCGTCCATGAGCTTGGTCAGAGCCTCTTCGCCCCGGCCTGCCAAGCGGCCAACCATGCCACTGTTCTCATCCTTCTTGGTCTTCGTCGCCATGTGCCTCCCCTTGTTCGGACGTCGAAAAGGACGATACCCGAGCCCCGGAGGCATCAGGACCCACCGGGCGCGACGCGGCGGCGGACGACGAAGCGAGCACCGAGCGCTGCGAGACCGAGCAGGAGGAGGAACGGGGCGATCGTCGCGATGACGACGAAGGTGCGGCCGGCGACGTAGGCGAAGGCCTCGGCACCGTCCTTCCACGTCTCCACGACGCCGTCCTTTCCGGCCGCTGCGACCGGGAGCCGCTCGCGGAGATTGACGGAGATCGTGGCGAAGGACGTCTGGTCTTCGAGATAGCGAAGCCGGCCGCGCGTCTCCTCGAGCTGGAGCTGCGTGTCGTTCAGCTTCGATTGAACCGCCAGCGCCGCCGGGACGCTGTCCGCGCGCTCGAGCAGCACCAGAAACTGGCGCTCCACCGCCTCGAGGTGGCGCTTCCGCGACTGGAGGTCGACGAACTCGGCCGAGACCTCCTGCGCGTTCTCGCGTCGGCCGTCCAGGCGCCCGACGTCTCCGAGCTCTCTCATCACGGTCTCGTAGCTCCGCTCCGGAACGCGCAGGACGAGAGACCCGTCCATGAGACGCTTCTCCCTCTGGCTCTGGCTGGAGCTGACGACGAAGCCGCCGACCGCTGCCGCGATCGTCCGCGCCTCGTCGACGGCCCCCTGGAAGTCACCTCGGGGAACGGAGAGCCTGACGGCGGCCATCTTGATGATCTTGGGTCCGATCCCGGGCGTGTCTGGCACCGCCTTCGCGCCCTGGCGCGAGTCGTCCGCCGCGAGCGAGTGGCCCCCGCTCTCTACGGTGCTGCTGGCCTTCTGGGGATAGGCCGAGTACTCAGCTCCGCCGGCGTCGCCGCCGGCTGTGCCCGAGTCGTCGTCGCCACTACACGCCGCCAGCGCCATTGCCGTGAGACAGAGAAAGAGAATCGGGAGCAGTCGTCGCATGAGGTCCTCCTCGGGTTGTGCTTGCTTCGACTCTCGCCCGCCTGCCAAAGTTCCCGCGCCGTGGAGGACTTCCGCTTCGCCACCGACCTCCGAGTCCGCTTCAGCGAGACGGACGCGCAGGGCGTCGTGCACAACGCCGTCTACCTCGTCTGGTTCGAGATCGCCCGGATCGCGTACCTCGCCCGCTTCCGGGGCGGCTACCGTGGGCTCCGGGAGGAGGACGGGGTCGACGCGACCACCGTCGAGAGCCACCTTCGCTATCTGTCGCCGGCCGCCTTCGACGACGACGTGCGCGTCCACGCCCGGGTGAGCGACGTTCGCGGGGCCCGTTTCCGCTTCGACTACGTGATCGAGCGAACGAGCGAGCCACCGGGCCTGCTCGCCGACGGCTGGACCACCCACGCCTGCGTGGACTCGCGCGCGCTGCGCCCTACCCGGATGCCCGCCTGGCTCTCCGTGGCCATCCGCGAGGCGGAGGAGAGCTAGAGAGGGCTAGCGCCTGGGAATGGTGGTTGTCGGCGTCGTCCCGGTCGGAGCGGTGGTCGTCGGCGTTGTGGGAGTCGTTTGCGTCGGCGTCGGCTCCTCGTCGGGCGGCGGGGGCTCGGGTTCGACCTCCGGCACGGGGATCGTCCCGAAGCGAACCACTCGCGGCTCGGACTGGTATGCGGTCCGCCAGGTTTCCTGGAAGAGCACGCGGTTGCCGACGTAGACCGTTCTCGTCACCGAGACCGCGCGGGCCGGGGCGCCGAACTGCTCGATCACCTTCTCGCCGACGAAGAGCCCCGGATCCGGCGTCCGCTTGATCTTCGGGGGGCCGATCTCCTCGAGCTCCCCGGCGACCGAGACGACGCGGCGGCCGGTCGGTGCGCCCAGAAGGCTGATCGCAATCCCGGTCTCCGTCTGCACGGCCTTCATGACGAGCCAGCGCTTCGTGCCGTTCACGAACTTCAGATCGATCTCGGGATAGCTCACGGTCGCGTCGCGCCCGAGCGGATAGCGGCTGATGTAGAGGGCGTGGGCAGTCCGGTCCGTGATCTTCAAGCCGGCCTCCCAGGCTGCGTTGAAGACCGTCGTCGCAACCTGTGAGACTCCGCCTCCGACACCGTCCTCGTACTCGCCGCCGACGATCACGGGAGCAGAGCGGAACCCGCGCGCCTCGGTGCGGGGCCCGACCTCCTTGTTGAAGGAGAACGTCGTTCCCGGCGCGATCCTCGTTCCGTCGAGGAGCGCCGTCGCGAGCTTCAGGTTCGTGATCCGATCGGCTGTGCCCGTGTAGGAGGAGCTGTAGCGAACGAGCTCACGGGTGATCCCGAGCGCCTTCGCCTCCTTCGTCGTCAGCGACGGCACGGCCTCCTTGATCACGAGCTCCGCCGACCGCTTGTCCGACGAGAGCGCCGCGTCCAGGAGCGCGCCGGCGGTCGCCGGCACGTCCAGCACCCGGCCTTTACGGGCGCGAACGACCCGGACGCTGCGATCGCCCTGCACCTCGAACTGCGCATTCTTGGGCGGGTCCGCGAACGCGCGGGAGAGCCGCTTGAAGTAGAGCGTCGCGTACGAGCCCCCGATCGTGAGCTCCTTGCGGCCCCCGGCCGGTAGGGAAAGGAGCTTCGCCACCTGCTCCCGGGAGACCATCCACGTCGTGCCCTGCCAGCCGAAACGCACCGGGCGCGACACGGCGGTGCGCACGTCCTCGAGCACGGGCCGAAGCTCCTCGGTTCCCACCGGGGGCTTCTCGACGTGAATCGGGAGGGCAACCGGCTTCCGCGCGAACCCCGCCAGGGCCGAGACGACGGCCGCCTCGGCGCCCGGCAGATCGATCTTCGTCCCGGCGCGTCCTGGCTCGAGGCGCGGGGTAAGGCCGTTCAGCACGAGCGACGCGCTTCGCGCCTTCTTGTCGACGGACGCCCCGATGCGCGCAAGCTCGTACTCGAGCCCGGCCTCGTACACGTCGGCCCGAGGCTCGACCTCGGCTCCGAGCAGCCGGACCGCGACCCGCTTCAGGCCCCGGAAAGGGAGCGGCCAGTCTCCTGCCGCCTGGGCCTCGGCGAGCGTCGCGGGCCAGTCGACCGAGAGCTCGAGCTCCTGCGGCGAGATCCGCCAGCTCTGACCGCCGCCGGTGAACGTCACCGGAACCTCCGCCAGGGTCGCGGCCCGCTCGGAGAGCTTCGTCTCCGCCTGCTCCGGCGTCAGGCCCGACACCT
>JBPCPR010000090.1:0-2547 GCA_050998925.1 Gaiellaceae bacterium | reverse complement strand
TTCCGGCTCGCGCGCGAGCGGCTCGAGCCCGGCGGCGTCCTCGCGCTGAACGTCGCCCAAGTGCCCGGCGACGACCGGCTCTCCGAGGCAATCGGAAGCACGCTTCTCGCCGAGTTCCCCCAAGGCTGGGCCTGGAAGCCACTCCGCTTCAACGAGCTCATGCTCGCCTTCGACCAGCCGGTCGGGCGCCTGGAGCTCCTCGAGCGGGCCCGCCAAGTCGATGCCCGGGTCACCTCGCTCGTGCCGCTCCTCGAGCGGCAGCTCCGTCCCGTGCTCGCCGAGGTGGACCCGCTGACGGACGACCGGGCGCCGGTCGAGTGGCTGACCGACCGGATGATCGTGGACTTCATCGCCGAAGGTGGAGGGGACATCGACGAGGATCTCCTGCCGACGGCGCCGTGAGACTGCGCGCCGAGGACGGGCGGCTTCTCCGGATCGCGCATCGGGGAGCCGCCGCGCTCGCCGCCGAGAACTCCCTCGCAGCGCTCGAGGCAGGACTCGCGGCCGACGTCGACCTCGTCGAGTTTGACGTGCTGGAGGTGAGCGGGCGGCTCGTCCTCGCTCACGCACCCGAGGTCGTGGTGTCCGGCGCCCCGACCCTCGACGACGCGCTCGAGCTCGCCAGGGCTTCCCGGCCCGAGGTGGGGCTGAACGTTGATCTGAAGTGGCACGGGTTCGAGGAGAGGGTCATCGAGGCGATCAGTCGCCACGGGCTCGTCGAGCGGACGCTGATCTCGTCCTGCTTCGCACCGAGCCTGCGGGCGATTCGGAAGCTCGAGCCGCGTCTCGGGACGGCGTTCGCCTACCCGTTCGACCGCCACCGGGCGAGTGAGCACCGCCTCGTGCCGGAGGCGCTCGTCCGGGCGAGCCTGGCCGGGATGCGGCGTGCCCTTCCGGCCCGGATCCAGAGGCTGCTGCGTCGAGCCGAGGCCGACGTGGCGACGCTCCACTGGCTCGTCATCTCACCGCGCCTCGTCGAGCGCTGCCATGCGGTCGGAGCCGCCGTCTGGGCCTGGACCGTGAACGATGCCGACGTGATCGAGGCTCTCGCCGCAGTAGGTGTGGACGGAGTCGTCACCGACGATCCCCGCCTCTTCTCGCCGTGATGCTTGTGGACGTCGGCTCGCATCCGTACGATTTGCACACCTTGCGCCGCTTGCTCCTCCTCTCCGGGATTCTCGCGGCGCTCTTCCCCGGCCTGGCCCGTGCCGAGGATCCGCCTCCGCCGCCTCCCACGATCGCAGCGGGAGTGGTCGTCGCCGGCGTGGATCTGAGCGGCATGACCAGGGAAGCGGCATTCGGGGCGGTTCAAGCTGCCTTCGCGCAGCCGCTCAGCTTCCATTTCCGCAAGAAGGTCTGGCGGATCACGCCGCGCGAGCTCTACGCGAAGGCGTTCGTCGGCCAGGCGATCACCGCGGCCCTCGCGGCCCAGCCGGGTGCGAAGGTCCCGCTCGTGGTCCGGATCAACCGGTGGCGGATCCGCACCTACGTCTCCAAGCTCGACCGCGTTCGCTCACGGGCTCCGCGCGACACGCGTCTCCAGCTCCGCAACTTCCGCCCGAGGTTCACGAAGCCGCGGAACGGCTGGAGCGTTCGCCAGCTCCGCATGCGAAGCGCGATCGGGCACGCCCTCCGACTCCATACGCGCGGGCCGATCGGGCTCGCCGTCAGGACGGTCCGGCCCCGGGTGACGCCCGCGAGCTACGGCTCGATCGTCGTGATCCGGCGCGGCTCGCACACGCTGTCGCTCTACCGGCGCACCGCCTTCGTCCGGCGCCTCGGTGTCGCCGTCGGCCAGGCGGTCTTCCCGACCCCGATCGGGCGCTTCTCGATCGTGGTGAAGGCCCGGCACCCCTGGTGGCATCCGCCCGACTCCGACTGGGCCGAGGGGCTCGAGCCGGTGCCGCCGGGCCCGGGCAATCCCCTCGGCACGCGGTGGATGGGTCTCTCGGCGTCGGGCGTCGGCATTCACGGAACCCCCGACGCTGCGTCGATCGGCTACTCGGCTTCTCACGGGTGCATCCGGATGCGGATCCCGGACGCCGAATGGCTCTTCGACCGAGTCTCGGTCGGCACGCCGGTCTTCATCGTCCGCGCCTAACGCCAGAGCTACACTCGATTGCGGGCATGGCCCGCCGCGGCAAACTCATCCTGCAGGTGGCCGCCGTCTCGGTGGTCGCCCTCCTGATCGGGCTCTTCGCCTGGCAGCTCGCGACCAAGGAGCAGGCGCGCGGTCTCACCGCCGCACTGGAGCAGGGCGAGACGCCGCCGGCACCCGGCTTCACGCTCGGGCGCCTCGAGGGGGACGGCGAGCTCTCGCTCGCGTCGCTTCGTGGGCGGGCGGTGGTTCTCAACTTCTGGGCCTCCTGGTGCGAGCCGTGCAAGGAGGAGTCTCCGCGGCTCGAGTCGGCGTGGAAGCGCTACCGAGATCAGGGCGTGGTCTTCGTCGGCATCGACGTCAACGACTTCGAGGGGGATGCGAGGAAGTTCGTGGAGCGCTACGGGTTGACCTATCCGATCCTCCACGACGGACAGGGATCGACGATC
>JBPCPR010000011.1:0-4477 GCA_050998925.1 Gaiellaceae bacterium | reverse complement strand
TCGCGATCGAGACCAGGAACCCGCCCTGGACGTGGAGGACGCCCTTCGGCTGCCCGGTCGTGCCCGAGGTGTAGGCGAGGAGGTAGGGCGTCTCCGAGTCCACCCAGGCCGGATCGAGGTCGCCCGGTTGCCCGGCGACGAGCTCCGGCCAGGTGACGTCCCGCCCTGGCCGCATCGGCACGTCCTCCCGGCCGAGGCGGCTCCAGACGACGATGTGCTCGACCGTCGGCGCCGCGGCCACCGCCTCGTCCACGATCCCCTTCATCGGAACCTCGCGCCCCCGCCGAAACGAGCCGTCGGCCGTCACCACGACCTTCGCCTCGGCGTCCGCAAGCCGGGCGGCGACCGCGGGGGCGGCGAAGCCGGAGAAAACGGGCACATGGACGGCCCCGAGATGCGCGCAGGCGTTCGAGGCGATCGCGACCTCGAGCGACATGGGCAGGAAGAGCGCGACCGCGTCGCCCTCGCCGACCCCGAGGTCGGCCAGCCCCTCGGCGAAACGCGTCACCTCCTGCGAGAGCTCCGCGAAGGTCAGCCCGCGCCGCTCGCCGTCCTCGCCCCTGAACACGGCCGCCTCCGCCCCGGGTGTCCGCTCCGCCCACCGGTGGACGCAGTTCCACGCGATGTTCAGCTTCCCGCCGGCGAACCAGGTCGCCCACTCGGGGCCGCGTGAAAGATCCACGACCTCGCTCCACGGCTCCCGGAACTCGAGGTCCATGTCCTCGATCGCTGCCGGCCAGAACCACTCGGGGTCGTCCTGCGAGCGCTGCTGGAACTCCCGGTAGTCCTCGAAACCATGCCGTCGCATGAAGCGGACGACGTTCGCGCGCTCGAGCACCTCCTGGCTCGGCTCCCAGATCACCTCCGCCATCCGGGCGGAAGCCTACTCGGCGGTGACGGGCCGACTCGAGGGCGGAGGCTCGTGCCCCTCGACTTGGAGCTCCGGGACCCAGCCGAGCCACGAAGGGAAGTACCATTTCCAGTCTCCGAGGAGCTTCATCGCGGCCAGCACCAGCACCGAGCGGACGATGGTCGCGTCGATCAAGAGGGCGACCGCGACCCCGAAGCCCATCTGCTGGAACATGACGAGGTCACTGGCCGCGAAGCCGGCGAAGACGGCGGCGAGGATCAGTGCCGCGCCCGTGATGATCCGGGCCGTCGATCCGACCCCGAACGCGACCGCGCCGATGGCGTCCCCGGTAGCCGTGAACCGCTCCCGAATCCGGCTGAGCAGGAACACCTGGTAGTCCATCGAGAGCCCGAAGAGGACGGAGAAGAGGAAGAGCGGCACCCAGGACGTTCCGCAGCCGGAAGAGGCCCAGTGGCACGAGCGGCGAGCGAGCTCGGGCCTCGATGCCGAGGAAGAGCACCAGCAACGCCACCGCGGCTCCGAGCAGCCCAACGGTCTGGGCGGACGTCCAGCCGGTCTCGTTTCCGTTCACGATCGCGTAGACGGCGAGCATCAACGCAGCAGTCACGGTGACCGCGCCGGCAGCATCGACCCGCCCGGCGGCAGCAGGGCCGCGTGCGGCGGGCAGCAGCAACAGGGAGAGGACAACGACGGCGATCCCGATCGGGATGTTGACGAGGAAGATCCAGTTTCACGCGAGCGCGTCCGTGAGGACGCCGCCGAGAAGGACGCCGGCGGTGCCGCCGCCGGAGAGGACGAAGCCGAAGACTCCCATCGCCTTCGCCCGCTCGGCCGGCTCGGTGAACAGGATCATGATCAGCGACAGCGCGACAGCCGAGACGACCGCGCCGCCCAGCCCCTGCGCCGCCCGCGCCCCGACCAGGAACTCCTGCGAGCCGGCGAGGCCACAGGCAAGCGAGGCCGCCGTGAAGAGCGCGATCCCGATCAGGAAGAGCCGGCGGTGGCCGAAAAGATCGCCCAGGCGGCCGCCGAGCAAGAGGAAGCCGCCGAAGGTCAGGAGGTACGCGTTCACGACCCAGGCGAGCGAGGTCTCGGAGAAGCCGAGATCGGCCCGGATCGACGGCAGCGCGACGTTCACGATCGTCGTATCGAGGACGATCATCAGGTCGCCCAGGCAGAGGACGAGCAGCGCTAGCCAGCGGGTGCGAGTATCCGTGATGATCATCGGCGTGTTCCTTTCGGCGCGTTCGTGATCGGTTTCGAACGCTTAGACCGCGCGGCGCTTCGGAACTCATCGGTCGTCGCGTCGATGAGTTTTTGCCGCCCGAGCGGTCTATCTCCCGATGGCCGCCCCCGCTCCGGAGACGATCGCCTTCGCCATCGAGGGCCCCATCACCCGCTCCGACCTACCCGGGCTCTGCGCGCGGGTTTGCGCGTTGCTGACCCAGAGCGACGCGGATTTCGCCCTCTGCGACGTGGCCGGAGTCGCTCCCGACGCAGTGACGGCGGATGCCCTCGCACGGTTCCAGCTCGCTGCCCGACGGCATGGTTGCCAGGTTCGACTTCACCATGCGTCGGACGAGCTGCTCGACCTGCTCGCCTTCATGGGGCTTCGCGACGTCTTGCCGGACTGACGAACGCGGACCGAACCCCCGCGAGCCTGTCGCCGGACCGTCGAACGCTACGACTCGAGCCGGGCGGGCAGGCCGAAGAGCGGGAAAACCGTCTCCGTGCCGAGGAAGAAGGTGAACTCGACGATCTGGCCGCCGGAGACCTCGAGCACCTGGAGCGCCCACGGATCGTAACCCCCGCCGGTCGGGCTCGGCTTGTACTGTCCGAATGCCGGCGAGCCGTTCGCCGCGATCGTGGGGATGACGCGTGAGCCGCGGCAGCCGGCGCCCGGGCCGACCCACCAGCGGAGGATGTCCGCGCGACCACTCAACCACAGGTCGTAGGGCGGCATCGACTGCGTCGCGTCCTCGTGGATCAGGGCCGTGAGCGCTTCCATGTCGTAGCGCTCGAACGCTTCGACGTAGCGTACGAGCAGCGCGCGGCCGGCCTCGTCCAGAGGCGGGGACTGGTCGGTGGCGGTGACATTCCCGGCGAGCGTCGAGCGCGCGCGCTGAAGCGCGCTGTTGACCGACGCGACGCTCGTGTCGAGGAGGTCCGCGACCTCGGCCGCCTTCCACCGGAGGACCTCGCAGAGGATCAGTACCGCCCGCTGTCGCGGTGGCAGGTGCTGGAGCGCTGCCACGAAGGCGAGCCTGATCGTCTCGCGTGCTATGGCCAGCTCCGCCGGATCGCCCTCTGCCGGCACGACCAGGCCGTCGGGCACCGGCTGGATCCACGTGGTTTCCGGCAGGGTGCCGCCGATCGGACCGTCGGGTGAGCGAGCGGGCCCGAGATCCATCGGTCTCGCCCGCCGTTCGCGGCCGCCCAGCATGTCGAGGCAGACGTTCGTCGCGATGCGGTAGAGCCACGAGCGAAGCGCCGCACGGCCCTCGAACCGATCGAAGCTCCGCCAGGCGCGCAGGAGCGTTTCCTGGACCGCGTCCTCGGCCTCGAATGCGGAGCCGAGCATCCGGTAGCAGTAGCCGGTCAGCTCCAGCCGATGCTGCTCCAGCCGGGGCTCCAGGTCTCGGGAAGCACTCGCTGCGGCGGGCGATGAAGCGTGCACGGATCGGATCATGCCGCATCGCGGACCGTCCGCGACGGAACCACTCGCCCCGAGCCATCGGCCAGCCAGAGATCTCGTGTTCAGCCTTGAAGAAATCGCGCGTGGCGGTCGTCCAACGGCCGTGCCGAGAGTCACATTCCGCCGTCGCCTCCTGCTCACGGGGCTCGTAGCCCTGACGGCCGCCGCCGTCTCGGCACCGGCGCAGGCCGCGACCTACAAGGTCGGTGACTGCGGCCGTGCCGTCGCCTCACTCCAGGCAAAGCTCAAGGCTGCGAGGTACCCCACGGGCGGCGTCGACGGCTGCTACGGACAGGCGACGCGCCATGCCGTCCTCGCCTTCCAGCTCGCCCATGGTGCTTTGTCCCGACGGCATCGCGGGGGCACGAACGCTCGCACAGCTTCGGACGCCGCGCGCCGTCGCCGCCCGCTCGTCTGCTGCAGGCGTGCACGTAGAGGTCACAAGAGCACGGCAACTCTTGCTCGTCGTCACGAACGCACGGGTCAAGGCGATCTATGCCGTCTCGACCGGAAAAGCGGGGTACAGGACGCCGAGCGGCACGTTCCGCGTCTCCCGGCAACAGGTCGCCGGCTGTCGTACCAGTACAACGTGCCCCTTCCGTGGGTCAGCTATTTCCTGCGTGGCTACGCAGTTCACGCCGGAACGATCCCCGGACGTCCCGCGAGCCACGGCTGGGTACGGGGTGCCTCCGCCCTTCGCGGAAGCGATCTACCGTCAGATGCCAGTTGGATCATCTGTCGTCATCTATTGAGAGCTCCTGCCTCCTCTACTTCCGGGCCCTCGGCCGCAGCTCGCGCCGAGGCCCGGCTCGTCGCGCGCGCCTCACGCGGCGACCCGGATGCGTTCGCGACCCTCATCAAGGGCTATGACCGACCTCTCCGGGCACTCGCCTATCGACTCCTCGAGGACG
>JBPCPR010000005.1:0-7620 GCA_050998925.1 Gaiellaceae bacterium | reverse complement strand
CGCTAACGCGACCGTGGTGGATGCCGATGCGGCGCCCCGGGCGGAACGAACCACCCTCCTCTGGAATCCCTCGCTCCTCGACGCCGAGCTCGGCGTCAGGGCGAGCGCGCTCGGCGACGGCTCCCGGATCCTCGCCGAGCTGGTCTCCCACGGTCAGAGGACGATCTGCTTCACGAAATCGCGCAAGGCTGCCGAGCTCGTCCACCGCTTCACCTGCGAACGGGTACCTGAGCTCGCCGGGCGCCTCTCGCCCTACCGCGCCGGCTACACGCCGTCGCAGCGGCGGGAGATCGAGCGCCGGCTCGTGGAGGGCGAGCTGCTGGGCGTGACGGCGACGGATGCGCTCGAGCTCGGCATCGACGTGGGGACCCTCGACTGCGCGCTGACGATCGGGTTCCCGGGGACGGTCGCGAGCCTCAGGCAGCGCTGGGGGAGAGCCGGGCGGCGGAGTGCCGGGCTCGCGGTGCTCGTGGCGAGCGAGGACGCCCTCGACCAGTTCTTCATGCGGGAGCCCGAGGCTCTGCTCGAGCGCCGGGTCGAGGCGGCCATCCTCGACGGGACGAACCCGCGAGTCCTCGACGGCCACGTTCGCGCCGCCGCGTTCGAGGCGCCGCTCGACGACGCTGACCGGGAGATCCTCGGCGACGCGGCGTTGGAGCGAGCGGAGGTGCTGGCGAACGCGGGTGAGCTTCGTCGGGCGAGGGGGAGCTACGTCTGGGCGGGCAGGGATTACCCGGCCGCGCGACTCTCGCTCCGCTCGTCGACCCCGGATGCGGTCGCGATCGTCGACGCGACCACCGGCACCGTCCTCGGGAACGTCGAGCAGGAGCGCGCGCACTCGACCGTGCACGAAGGGGCGATCTACCTCCACCTGGGGGAGTCACACAAGGTGGTCGCGTTCGACCTGGAGCATCGCACCGCGGTCGTCGAGCCCTTCTCCGGCGACTACTACACGCAGGCCAAGAAGGAGACGATGACCGCGATCGAAGTGGTCGAGCTTTCCGGCCGGCGTCTCGGCCTGGAGGCCTCCTTCGGACAGGTCACCGTTACCGAGCAGGTGGTGGGCTTTCAGAAGCGGTCGATCCGGGACGGCGAGCAGATCGACCTCGTCACGCTCGACCTCCCGCCCACGACGTTCGAGACCGAGGCCGTGTGGTACCTGCCGGAGTCGGCGATGCTCGCGGGCCTCGAACGGGAGCCGCGCCTGCTCGGAACGCTGCACGCGGCCGAGCACGCCATGATCGCGGTCCTGCCGCTCTGGGCCATGTGCGACCGCTGGGACATCGGCGGGCTCTCCACGAACCTCCACTTCCAGACGGGCCGGCCGACGATCTTCGTCTACGACGGCCATCCGGGCGGCATCGGCCTCGCGCGGCGCGGCTATGACGCCTTCGAGGGCTGGGCGGGCGACACGGAGAAGCTCGTCGGCGCCTGTCCCTGCGAGCGCGGGTGCCCATCCTGCGTCCAGTCGCCGAAGTGCGGGAACCTGAACGAACCGCTCGACAAAGCCGGGGCGCTGACGCTCCTGCGCCGGATGCTCTCGGCCTGATGGACGACCTGAGGGCAGCCTCCGGGGGCACGCTCATCCTCGGCGGTGGCTTCGCGGGTGCGTACGTCGCCCGGCTGCTGGGTCGGGCCGGGGCCACGATCGTGAGCCCCGAGAACTTCATGCTCTACACCCCGATCCTGCCGGAGGCGGCCTCGGGGACCCTGGAACCGCGCCACGTCGTCGTGCCGCTCCGTGTCATGTGCCCGCACGCCGAGCTCCTGCTCGCCCGCGCGACCGCCCTCGACGAGTCCGAGCAGCTGGTGACGGCGGAGAGCGACCTCGGGACGCACCGGATCCGCTACCGGCAGCTCGTGGTCGCGCTCGGGGCCGTCTCGCGAACGCTGCCGGTGCCGGGCCTCGCCGAGCACGGACTCGGCTTCAAGAGCCTGGCCGACGCGATCCACCTCCGAAACCACGTACTCCGGCAACTCGAGGAGGCGGCTGCGTCGAGGGAGCCGGAGGAGCGCGCGGCGCATCTCACGTTCGTCTTCGTCGGAGCCGGCTACGCGGGCGTCGAGGCGCTCGCGGAGCTCTCGGATCTCGTCGGCGACGCCCTCCGCTACTACCCGGGTCTCCGCAAAGCGCCGCAGCGGTGGGTGCTCGTCGACGCGGCATCGAAGATCTTGCCCGAGGTCCCGACCCGCCTCGGTGAGTACGCGGCCCGCGAGTTAGGCGGCCGCGGCGTCGACATCCGGGTCGGCACTACGCTCGCCTCGCTGGACGCCCGGGCGGCGACGCTCTCCGACGGGACGGAGCTCCCGACCCGAACGCTCGTGTGGACGGCCGGCGTGCGCGCTCACCCGCGGCTCGCTCAGCTCGGGCTGCCACTCGACGACCGGGGCCGGGTCCTCGTCGACGAGACGCTGCGGGTCGAGGGCCGCCAAGACGTTTGGGGGCTCGGGGACGGCGCGCGCGTTCCCAATGCGGCGACGCCCGACCTTCCCGACCCGCCCACCTGCCAGCATGCGCTACGCCAGGCACGCCGACTGGCCAAGAACCTGCGTGGCGAGGTGCGTCCGTACCGCTACAAGATGCTGGGCCAGGTGGCCACGCTCGGCCGGTACAAGGGGATCGCCGACGTCCTAGGGCTTCGCCTTCGTGGCTTCCTCGGCTGGTTCGTCTGCCGGACCTACCACCTGTACCAGCTTCCTCTCCTCTCCCGGAAGCTGCGCGTCGTCGTCGACTGGACGGTGGCCCTCTTCTTCCGGCGCGACATCGCCGAGCTCTCGATGCTCGGCCGCTCGCACGGCCTCACTTCGGACCGTCCGGACGAAACTCTGCCTCCAGACCCAGCCGCCTGAACCACCCCGCCATCGCGAGCTGCGGCGGCTTCTCGGTCCCGTAGTGAGTTCCGTCCACGGTCGCGACGCCACGCTCGAATGCGAGCCGCCGAAAGGCGAGCGCCTTCTTGCGAAAGAACTCGTGGGTCGGGAGACGAGCGGCATTCCCCGTCACGTAGGTCTCACACCCGCGCTCGAGCGACTGTTCGAGGAGCTCGACGTCTCCCCCGCCTCCGGCGACGACCGCGACCCGTCCCGCACGCTCGCGGGCGCCGCGATCTACGACCTCGACGGGTATCTCCGAGCCCAGAAACGCGGCGAGGCGCTCCGCCAGCTCGTCCAGGCCGTCTTCCGAGTCGCCGATGATCGCGGCTCCGCCCGAGATCCCGTCCGCGATCGGCGCGTACTCCTCCAGCTTGGTCAGACCGAGCGCCTCGGCAATCAGGCGCGAAGGTGACACCTCAGGGTGCATGTCGAGCGGGGCATGGGCGTTGTAGAAGGCGATTTCACGTTCGCGCATCGCCTCGAAGGTCCCGCGCGCAAGCGGGCGGAAGCCCGTCTCCTCCGCGAAGTCGAGTGGATGCTCGGAGAAGAGGAAGGTTCCCGGCTCGAGTCCCCCAACGATTCGGTCGCTCGGGAAGACGCACGTCGCGGCGCGCGTGACCTCATCCCCGCCGCGAACCATGAGCCCGTTCCAACGTCCCTCGTAACCCGGTTCGACGAACTCCCGCCAGTAGGGGTCCGGGTAGCAGTCCTCGAAGCCCGGCAACCAGTCGTCGTTTCGGACCTCCGGCACGCAGAAGTAGGCGTCGAGAGCCTCGACAAGCTCGCCCCTCCTCACGTGATCGTCCTCAGCGCCCTGGTCAGGGACTGGCGCTCTTTGAGGACGGGCTCGAAGAGGTCGCCGTGGCGCTCCACGCGGGCGAGCACGACGTCCGTCGTGAAGTCAAGCGGATCGAGGTCCTCGGTGACCTCGTCCCACCTGAGCGGAGCGGACACGGGTGCGCCGGGCCGTGGGCGCACGGAATACACGCTCGCGATCGTCTTTCCCTCCCCGTTTTGGTTCGCGTCGATCAGAACCCCTCTGCGCTTCGCCTTCGACCACTGGGTCGTGACAAGGCCGGGGTGGGCCCTCGCCAGGGCGCCCGCAATCACCTCGGCGAAGCGACGTGTGTCCGCGTACGTGGAGCGGCGGTCGAGCGGGACGAGCACGTGAATCCCGTCAGAGCCGCTCGTCTTCGGGTACCCCTCGAGGCCGAGCGCCTCGAGGGCCTCCCGGACGAGCAGCGCCACCTGCACGGTCTCCTTGAAGCCAACGTCGTCCGAGGGGTCGAGGTCAAAGAGGGCGAAGTCGGGCCGGTCGGGCCGGTCGACTCGCGAGTACCAGGCGTTCATGTCGATGCAGCCCATGTTCACCATCCAGAGGAGCGCCAGCTCGTCGTTCACGAGCGGATAGTCGATCATCCGCTTCTCGCGCGACTCCCGGGAGGTGGACAGGTACGCCTGTCGCCGAATCCAGGCGGGCATGTGCTTGGGGGCGTCCTTCTGGAAGAAGTGGCCGACCTCGATCCCGTCCGGGTAGCGCTTCATCGTGAACGGCCGGTCCTTCAGGTGCGGCACGAGGACGGGCGCAACCTCCCGGTAGTACCAGAGGAGATCGCCCTTGGTCATCCCCTCGTCCGGCCAGAAGACCTTGTCGAGGTTCGTCAGCCGAAGCTCCTTGCGGCCGCGCTTGATATCCGTCTCGAGCGGCAGCTCGCGGCGCACCTCAGAGGGTTGCTTGTCGTCCCGCAGGCCCTGGTACGACGGCGCCCGGAGCCGCCCGTCGTGGGTCCACTCGCTGAAACGGACCTCGCAGACGAGCTTCGGCGTCACCCAGACCACGTCCCCCTTGCGCACCTTCGGCATCTTCGGAACGACGGCGAACGGGCTCGTCTTTCGCTCGAGCGGCCGCAGCTTACGGAGGAGCTTCTGGATCTCTCGCTCGCCGAAGCCGGTGCCGCAGTTTCCGACCCAGACGAGATCGGCTCCCCTCCGGACGGCGAGGACAAGCGCCCCGAGGCTCGACGCGCGTCGTCCCTGGCCCTTCGTGTAGCCCGCGATCAGAAACTCCTGGCGCTCCTCCGTCTTCACCTTGAGCCATTCTCGCGTGCGCTTCCCCGGAACGTAGACGGAGCCCGCCTTCTTGGCGATCACACCCTCGAGGCGCTCATCGCGGGCGGCTCCCATGAGCGCAACGCCGTCCTCGAAGCTCTCCGAGAGCCTGACCGCATGGCTGCGACGGTCGAGGAGCGACTCGAGGCGCTCCTTGCGCTCGGCCAGCGGGTGGTCGAGGAGCGACTCCCCCTCGACCCAGAGGGCGTCGAAAACGTAGTAGACGAGGCTCGAGCTTCCCTTCTGCATCTCCGAGAAGCTCGAGCGCCCTTGCTCATCTAGGGCGCACACCTCGCCGTCCAGAACGGCGTTCGGCGTCCGAACCGCCTTTCCGATCTGCTTCGCGACCCCGGAGAAGCGGCCTGTGAGGTCGTTCCCGTTTCGACTCGCCAGCTTCACCTCACCGCCTGCGATCGTGGCGATGGCCCGGTAGCCGTCCCACTTGACCTCGTACAGCCAGCCGGAGCCCTGCGGCACCTGGTCCGCGAGCGTCGCCAGCATCGGGGAGAGCTCGGGGGGCCGAGCCGACGTCTTCGGCGCATTCTCGCCTGGTTCGTCCCGCTTCTTGAGCAAGAGCCAGTTCTTCTGGTCGCCGGAAAGCTTCGCGGGCACGAGCGTCCAAAGTCCCTGGAGCCGCTTTCCGGCGAGGCGGACGGTCAGTCCACCGTCGTGCTTCTCCTCGACGAGTTCGTACGTCCCCTCGTCCCAGATCTCGACCGTCCCGGCCCCGTAGTTCCCGGCCGGGATCTCGCCCTCGAAGCTCGCGTAGTCGAGCGGGTGATCCTCGACGTGGACGGCGAGATGACGTTCCCCCGGCTCGAGCGGGATGCCCTTCGGGACTGCCCAGCTCGCGAGGGCGCCGTCACGCTCGAGGCGGAAGTCGTAATGGAGCCTCCGGGCATCGTGTCGTTGGACGACGAAGAGGGGAGCCTGGCCCCGCTTCGTGCCCCCGAAGGGCTCCGGCGTCTTCGCCCTTCTGCGCTTGCGCTCGTATTCGGAGAGGCGGGCCACGCCCACAGTCTTCCCGTCCGGCGCAGGACGATGTTTCGGAACTGGCAGGCCGCGGGAAAGTGCGCGTGGGAGAGTTTCTCTCCGCCGACCAGGGGGGGTTGGCTCTTGGGGCCGGTGCAAGCCGGCCTCAAGGCTTTTCTACTGGGGGAAAGTGCCCCGCAAGCGGGGATAACTCTGTGGAAGCTGTGGGAAACGGCGCCGCCGGTCTAGGCCGTGAAGACGCCGATGTTACGGAATCGACCGCGCCTGGCGATCCGGCGCTCGTCCGCGTCGAGGCCGGTCACCTCGGCCAGTGCCAGCTTGAGGCCCTCGCCGAGGAGCGTCGCCGACGCGTCGTGATCTGTCTGAGCACCGCCCGGAGGCTCGGGGATGATCCCGTCGACGACGCCTAGTTCCAGGCAGTGGGCGGCATCCGGCTTGAACGCCGCGGCCGCCTTCTTCGCCTCGCCGGCGTCGCGCCAGAGGATCGCCGCACACCCCTCGGGCGAGATCACGGAGTAGATCGCGTGCTCCTGCGGGAGCACCCGGTCGGAGACGTCGATCGCGATCGCACCCCCGGAGCCGCCCTCCCCGATGATGCATGTGACCGAGGGAACCCCGAGACGAACCATCGCGAGCTGGCAGCGAGCGATCCAGCCGCCCTGGCCATGCTGCTCGGCCTGGACGCCCGGGTAGGCGCCGGGTGTGTCGACGAGCGTGATCACCGGAAAGCGGTGGCGGTCGGCCAGCTCCAGGATCCGCATGGCTTTCCGATAGCCCTCCGGATAGGCCATCCCAAAGTTTCGGTGCGTCCGCTCCCGGATGTCACGGCCCTTCTGGTGGCCGACGAGCGCGACCGTCTGGCCGTCGAAGCGTCCGAGCCCGGCGACGATGGCGGGGTCGTCCGCAAACGAGCGGTCGCCGTGGAGCTCGACGAAGTCGTCGAAGATCCGCTCCACATAGTCGAGCGTGTAGGGCCGGTCCTGGTGCCGCGCGAGCTCGACCGACCGCCAGACCTCGTCGGCGTCGGGCTCGGCGGCGATGCGCTCGATCTGCCGCTCCAGCTTCGCGAGCTCGCCCGACACTCCCGCCCCCCGGAGAAGGGGAAGCCCGCGCAGCCGCGTCAGCCGCTCACGCAGACGCAGTTGCTCGGTGTCACCCGCTTTCGGCTCAGCTGCCATGGTCGAAGAGCGCCAGGAGGCGGCCGAGGTAGGGGCGGAGGTCGGGCCGGGCGACGATCGCGTCCACGTGGCCGAAGCGAGCATTCGACTCGGCCAGCCCGAAGTCATCGGGAAGCTTCTCGCGCGTGGTTTGCTGGACGACACGAGGGCCGGTGAAGGCGAGTAGCGCACCGGGCTCCGCCAGGATGACGTCGCCGAGGCTCGCGAAGCTCGCCAGTACACCCGCCGTGGTGGGATGGGTCATGACGACGATGAAGGGGGCGGGTGCCTCTCGCAGGATGTCGACCGCGCTCACCGTCTTAGGAAGCTGCATGAGGGCGAGAATCCCCTCCTGCATCCGGGCGCCACCCGAGGCCGTGACGCAGACGAACGGCACTCGCCGCTTCGCCGAACGCTCGGCCGAGCGCGCGATCTTCTCCCCGACAGCGCTTCCCATCGAGCCGCCCATGAAGGCGAAGTCCATGAC
>JBPCPR010000301.1:0-4807 GCA_050998925.1 Gaiellaceae bacterium | reverse complement strand
GGAGGAGAAGGGGAAAAGAAGGAGAGGAGAGAAGAAGGGGGAAGGAGAGAGGGAAGGAAGGGAGAAGGAAAAGAAGGAGAGAGAGGAGCGAGAGAAGACGGCGGCGGCGCCCCCCTCTGGCTCCTGGCGGGAGCGTCGGACCTCCTGCACGGCTCGCGCGTCTACCTCGAAACGCTCGTCGAGGAGCTCCAGCGGGCACGGCTCGTGAGCGACGACCTGGACGTGAGCTCGGTCGACGAGCTCCTCGAGGCGCTCGAGCGTGGCTCTGGACGCACCGCGGGGCTCATCGACGTGCCGCCGGTCGAGCTCGAGGGCCTTCGCACGTCTCTCCAGGAGCTTCGAGCCGACGCTGCGAGCCTGCCCGCCCCGACGGAGATGGCGCGGCTCTTCGACGCCCTCCGCCGGACGGCTGCCGCCGAGGAGCGGCCGCTGCTCGAGGTCTCCGCGGGAGTCGGCCTCGCCTTCCTCACCAGTGCCCGGACGATCTCTCGCGAGCATGTGGTCGCCCCGTACCGGGAGGACTGGAAGCCGCTCAGGCGCGAGGGCTTCGCCGCCTACGCCCGCCGTGTCTCGGGGCCGTACCGCCGCGCCGCCGCGGGGCACTTCGACCCTGCACGCGTCACCTGGACGGCCCGTGGCGGCGCGTGGCTTCGCCGGCGAAGGAGAGCGGCGTGAGCGGGCCTCTGTCACTTGTCGAGTTCCCGGCAGACGACCCCGAGCGCGCGGTCCGCTTCTGGGAGGGCGTCCTCGGCGTCGAGCTCGAGCCGCGAGCAAAGGGGGAGGGCGACGGACGTCAGACGCACACGGGCGGAAGCGAGCTCGGTGTTCACCCTCGAGGTCGTGGCCCCGGGGACACGGTGTCGCTCCCCTACTTCGACGTTCCCGACCTGGCGGCCGCGCTCGAGCGGGTCGTGGAGCTCGGAGGCTCCGTGATCCACCCGGGCAAGCGCTGGGCGATCTGCCGGGATTCCGAGGGAAGCCCGTTTGGGCTCGGCGGGCCGGACGACCGTTAGACTGCCTGCGGTTCTCGCCCGATGAACTACTCCTTCGCAGGCACGCCCACCTCGCAGTCGTTCGAGCGTTTCGCGGACGACCTCGCGGCCGCGCTCGATCGCCGCGGCTACGAGCGCAGCGACGACGCGACCGAGGCCGACCTGGTCCTGAACTTCATCGACGCGAACGAGCCGAAGCCCTTCCGCCGCCGCTCGCGCGGCACGTTCGCCGCCGCGATTCACGAGCAGCCCGAGGTTCCTGCGGACATCCTGAAGACGAACTACCCGCTTCTGGTGCGGGCGCTTGCGAACATCGTCCTCTGCTTCGTCCCCGATCGCGGGGTCTGGTTCACGACGATGGAGCGCGGCCACTATGGCGTCGAGGCCGCGAACGGCTCCTCGTCGCTCGCCGAGGGGGTCGTGGAGCGCCTGGTGCCGCTCGCCGAGTCGAAGCTCGTGATCGAGAACGACTTCCGCACCGATCTCGAGGAGGAGCTCTGGGAGGGCGACGAGGTCACGAAGACGATCCGCGAGGCCGGTGTCCGGATGGGCGACCTCGACCTGCTACCGGCCCCTTTCCCGATCGAGCAGCTCCTCGACGAGCAGGATCTCCGGCACGTCAAGCGGCTGTACGGGATCGGCGGCCTCTCCTACGGGAACCTGTCGGCACGGAAGGACGACGCGCGCTTCTGGATGAGCGCGAGCGGCGTCGACAAGACGAAGCTCGACATCCCGGGGCGGGACATCCTGCTCGTCTCGGGCTACGACCCGGTCGACAACAAGATGATCCTGAGCGTGCCTCCGAACGTGGAGCCGCGCCGGGTGTCGGTGGACGCGATCGAGCACTGGATGATCTACCAGGCCCATCCGGACGTCGGGGCGATCCTCCACGTGCACGCGTGGGTGGAGGGAATCCCGGCCACCGATATCAACTACCCGTGCGGAACGGCAGAGCTCGCGGCGAGCGTCGCCGAGCTCCTGTCGCTCGAGCCGGACCCATCGCACGCGATCATCGGCCTGCGGAACCACGGCATCACGGCGACGGGGGGGAGCCTGCCCGAGATCCTCGACCGGATCGAGCCGAAGGTGCTGCGCCAGATCCCCATGTCCTGACGATCAGGCGCCGTCAGGCGTACTGCACGGCTGTGTCCCGAAGCGTCTCGTCGACCGGGCGGGGCTCGAATCCGAGCTCACGCACGGCATTGTCCGGAGCCGCGAACCACCAGCGCGTCGCCAGGCGCACCTCGCCCGGGCGCACGGGCCAGGGAACGAGCGTCGCCGCCGCGACCGCCACCCGCGGCGGGAGGCGCACCATCGTCCGCCGCACCCCGGTGAGTTCGCCGACCCGGTGGAAGAATGCCGACCACGTCAGGTTTCCGTCGGCACCGGTCAGGATGTAGCGCTCGCCCGTCCGGCCGCGGTCGCCGAGCGTCACGAGGCCGCTCGCGACGTCCCGGGTGTCGGCGACCGAGAGCCCGCCCGAAACCGTGATCCGAAGGGTCCCCTGCAGGTAGCGCTGCACCGGCCAGGTGGAGACGCGGTGCGGGTCGTCCGGGCCCAGGAGGAAGCCAGGGTTTGCAATCACCGCGTCGGTGCCGGCGCCGGCCGCGTCGAGCACGAGCCGCTCGCCGGCCCGCTTCGCCGCCACGTAGGGCAACTTCTTCTCCACCCCGTGCGGGAACGGCTGGTCCTCACGAGCCACGTCGCCGGGGCCGCGTGCGGGCCCGACCGCCCCGAGCGACGAGACGTGGACGAGTCGCGCGCCGGGCTCGAGCGCCGACAGGACGGTTCGGACTCCCTCGACGTTAACTGCTCGGCACCGCTCGGCATCCCGCCGCTCGTGGGCGACCACGCCGGCGAGGTGGTACACGCGCTCGCAACCCGCGGCGGCACGGCGTACCGACTCGGGGTCGAGCAGGTCGCCGGGCACCACCTCCACGTTCCGCTCGCGAAGCCAGGAGTCGTCCGTCGCCGGGCGCACGAGACCGCGCACGGCATCGCCACGGTCGAGCAGTAGCGGCAGGAGGTGGCGGCCGACGAATCCCGTGGGACCCGTGACCAGGACCTTCACTGGCGCTTGCGTTCGAAGACGACGAGCAGGCTCAGCAGCTCGTAGGAGCTGAAGCGGTGCTCCGCGTGCGCGGGCACGAACACTGCGTGCCCTTCCTCGAGCTGCACGGTCTCTCCTTCCACGTCGAGCGCTCCGCGCCCCTCGAGCACGTAGTAGACCTCGTCGTCCTCGTGAGGCTGCTGGCGGTCCGGCTCGGGCGCGACGAGGACGTACACGCCGAGCTCGAGCCCCGGCGACTCGTGCACGATCTCGTAGCCGCCGCTCGCCCCGAGACGCTCCCTGGCCCCCTCGATGTCGAACGGATGGAGCACGCAACGAGCCTAACAACGCGAAGCGGCCGAGGAGCCCCACCCCCGACCGCTTGTCGCTCTCCGTTGACGCCTACCCGCCCTCGGTGGGGCGAAACCCGCTTTGAAGGTGGCAGAGCACGTCGCCGGGCTGGGGGCGATCGGCCGCGTTCCGGCTCCGGCGGATCCACGCGACACGCCCGTCCGACGCCAGGAGAACGTCACCGCCGAGCTCGGCGTAGTCCTCGGTCGGCCTGTGCGGCCGCCGCCCATTCAGGACGGCCCGAAACCCGCCCCACCACGTGCGCGGCGCGAGCAGGAGCGTCCTGGCGCCGGCGCGTCCAAACCCGAAGACCCGGTACGTGCTCCAGGTTGGATCCGAGAGAAGCGGCACGGTCAGCCCGAGCTCCCGGCCGACCCGCTCGAGTGGCTCCGGCTCCGCGGGCGAGACGATCGCGACGTCGAGCTCCTCGCGGCCGGCGAGCTCCTTCTGCACCTCGACCAGGTGCCGCTGGCAGACGAGTCAGTAGAGGTGGCGCGCGAAGACGAAGAGGACCGGCCGGCCCAGGTAGTCGGCGGGCCCGACGAGATTCCCATCCGTGTCCGGAAGCGCAAAGCGCGGAGCGGGGTCGCCTGCTTCGATCGACATCACTAGATTCTGCCCGTGGACGAGTCGGCCGAGGTCGTGATCGTCGGGGGCGGGGTCATGGGGGCGAGCATCGCCTACCACCTCACCACTCTGGGCGTGACGGACCTCGTCCTCCTGGAGCGGAACGAGCTCGCCTCGGGCTCCACGAGCAAGTCGGCCGGCGGCATCCGCGCCCAGTTCGCAGACGAGCTGAACGTGCGCATCGCACTCCGGTCGATCGACGAGTTCGCCGCGTTCGCGGAGCTCGTCGGGGTTGACATCGACTTCCACCAGGCGGGCTACCTGTTCCTGCTGGACGACGAGGAGGATGCGGCCAGGTTCCGTACCGCCCTGGAGCTCCAGCGCGCGCTCGGGGTGCCGTCCCGGGAGATCCCTGCGGACGAGGCGGCGGCGATCGTGCCGGGCCTCGAGACGTCAGACCTCCTCGCCGCGACCTTCTGCCCGATCGACGGCTACGCGACCCCCGAAGCGGTCGTCCAGGGATACGCCGCCGCCGCCCGCCGGGCCGGAGCCCGAATCCGGCAGGGAGAGCCCGTGACTGGGATCGCAGTGGAGGGCGGGCGGGTCACGGGTGTATCGACCACCAGCGCCCGGATCTCGACGGCGACGGTCGTGTGCGCGGCAGGCGCGTGGTCGGGGGAGGTTGCGGCCCTGGCCGGCGTCGACCTCCCGGTTCGCGGGGAACGGCGGTTCATGCACTACACGCCCGACTCGGGCGGTCTGCCGCGGGGCCTGCCGCTGGCGGTCGACTTCTCGACGGGCTTCTACTTCCACAGCGAGGGCCCGGGCCTCGTGTTCGGAGGGCGGG
>JBPCPR010000230.1:0-8746 GCA_050998925.1 Gaiellaceae bacterium | reverse complement strand
ATCGTGGCCGGATCGAACTCCTTCAAAGCCATGCCCACCCGCCTAGCTCATCTACAACGTGTTCAGGTACTCGCGGATCTCCCACTCGGTGACCGAGCTCGTGAAGCGCTTGTGCTCGTCGCGCTTGAGCGCGGCGAAAGCGCGGACGAACTGCGGGCCCAGGTGCTCCGTGAGGTAGGTGTCCTGCTCGAGCGCGTCGATCGCTTCGACCAGGGAGAGAGGGACGAGCGGAAACCCCTCGGCCGAGTAGCCATCGCCTCGAAGGCCGGGACCGGGGTCGAGCTCTCGGTCGATGCCGTCGATGCCGGCGAAGAGCGCCACGGCCGCCGCCAGGTACGCGTTCGCGGTCCCGTCGCCGACCCGGTTCTCGACCCGGGTGGCATTCCCCCGCTCGACGGGGATGCGAATGAAGACAGTGCGGTTGTCCGGCCCCCAGGTGACGGTGTAGGGCGCCATCGCGAACGTCACGAATCGCTTGTAGGCGTTGATGGTCGGCGCCAGCACGGCGGTCATCGCCCGCCCGTGCTCGAGCTGGCCGGCGACGAAGTGCCGGCAGAGATCGGAGAGGCCGTCCTGCCCCTGCGGGTCCTCGAAGACATTGTCCCCGTTCTCCCAGAGCGAGAGGTGGAGGTGGTAGCCGGAGGTGCCTTCCCCCTCGAGCGGCTTTCCCATGAACGTGGCGACGAGGCCGTGCTTGGAGGCGATCTCCTTGATCGCGAGCTTCAGGAGGTGCGAGTCGTCGGCAGTCTCGAGCGCGTCGGCGTACCGCAGGTTGATCTCCCACTGCGACCCGCAGTACTCCTGGTTCGAGCAGACGTAGGGCAACCCGAGGGCGCAGACCGCGTCCTCCATCTCGCGAATCACACCCCCCGTGTCGACGGACGGCGTGTGCGTGTAGACCATGCCGGGCTGGGCGGCATACTGCTCGTAGCCGTTCGGGCAGGGGCGGAGCAGGAAAAACTCGAGCTCGTGACCGCAGGCGGCCGTGTAGCCGCGCTTGCCGAGCTCGGCGATCGCGCGCTTCAGGATCCCGCGCGGGTCGCACGGCAGGAGCTCGCCGTCGAAGTGGACGTCGGCCATGCAGATCCCGGTCTCTCCCTCCCAGGGGAGCACCCGAAGCGTGGAGAGGTCCGGGTAGACCTTCATGTCCCGGAACTCCACCTCCGAGCCCAGGCCGGTCTCCTCGATCACGTCGCCCGCGTGCGAGACGGCGTAGGCCCCGATGCAGAAGTTGACGCCTTCCTCGACCAGCTCCTCGAGCATGGTCAGGGGCACGACCTTGTTCCGCGAGATCCCGGTCAGGTCCGTGAAGTGGACCCGGATCCGCTTGACGCCCGCCTGTCTCGCCTCGTCCAGGCGAGCCTCCGCGATCTTCTGCTCGGTGACTGCCACCCGCTAATCGTGCCTGATGTGCGGTCCTCCAGGCTCGACCGGCGGCGGCAGCTCGTCGCCGATCAGCTCGGTCTCGCGATACACCTCGGCGAGCGGCACGGGCCGGAACTGGTCCCTGAGGCTCGTTCCGAACGCGAGGTTGAGCAGGAACGAGAGGACGATCGCCGCTCCCAGGAAGATCCCGTAGTCCCTGTAGATGTGATCCCTCACCTCGGGGACCGGGAAGATCTTGAACGCGGCCAGCGCCAGGAGGCCCATCCCGAGCAGCTGCACGATGGGCACGGCCGCAGACCGGAACGGACGCCGCGCCTGCGGCTCGCGCCGCCGGAGGACGATCACAGTCACGTGGATGATCACGTAGGCCGTCGCCCAGCCGAGCACGCCGGCCAGGATCAGCTCGATGAAGTTCGTGCTCTTCCCGAGGTCGATGAAGACGTTCATGAGGATCGGCATGAGCGCGACGACGGCGATGCCGACGACCGGGGCCCGCGTGGAGGGCAGCAGGTAGCCGAAGGCACGGGGCAGCTGCCGCGTCAGCGACATCCCGTAGAGGATCCGCGGGATGCCGGCGATGAGGGCGTTCAGAGTCGAGAGCGTGGCGGCAAGCGAGATGATCGCCATCCACCACTTGCCGGTGTCCCCGAGAATCGCGATCGCCGCCTCCATGTGCGCGACCGGGCTGAACGCACCTAGCTGGTCCGCGGGCACGTAGCGCACCGCCCCGAGCCCCCAAACAATGATTGGAACGGTCACGAGCGTGAGGCCGAGGAAGATCCCGAGCGGAATGTTGCGGGCGGGATTTTCGATCTCCTCCGCGAGCGGGCAGGTGTACTCCATGCCGACGAAGGTGAAGATGGCGATTCCGAGAAGCGGCGAGAAGAGGCTCCAGGCGAAGGGGATCTCCGGAAACGCGCCGCCGATCGGATCGGTCGATCCGAGGCCCGCCAGGCCGATGAATCCGAAGACGAGCAGGGAGAGGACGACGAACCCGGTGAGCGCCACCTCGACGACGCCGTAGGGCCGGATCCCGGCGACGTTCAGAAGCGCCACCAGGACGACGAAGACGATGACCCAGAACGTAGTGCCGGGCCCGTCCGTCCAGAGGAAGCCCTTGACGATCGCCGAGGGCGTATAGGCCTCGGCGGTGGTCGGGAAGAGCTGGACGGCGATGTAGCCGACGAGCACGGTCAGCGTCGCGAAGAAGGGCCCCAGGCCGGCGCGCACGTACTCGTTCATCGATCCGGCCTTCGGGATCATGGTGGCGAGCTCGGCGAAACTCATGCTCTGGAGGTACATGGCCAGGAGGCCGACGCCGAGCGCCGCGAGAAAGACGTAGCTCGCGAAGAAGCCCGCGGTGACGGACGCGAGTACGGTCGATGCGACGATCAGTCCGAATGTGGTGCCGATCGCGGTCGGAAGCCCGACGGCTCGCCGCTCGAGACTGACTTCGCCCCCATCAGCGCGAGTCGCCATGAAGCCCTCCTCCCCTCCCGGACGCCCACGCCCGGATCGACGATGCCGCGATCATTTCACCTCGGGAGGCCGTTCGTACAGCACCACACCGTCTCGCCGCTGCTGGCAGGCTCCATCCCCACGGCTCCGTTAGGGTTGGCCCCCGTGCGTCTCGCCAACCTGAACGGAAGAGCTGCAGTGGTCGTCGATGAGCGCACGGTCGACGTCGAGCGCGCGACCGGAGGCGAGCTCCCATCGGATCCAATGGCTCTCGTAGGACGTCTCGACGAACTCGCAAGCCTCGACGTGCCGAGCGACGCGCCACAACTCGATCCCGCGCAGCTCGGCCCACCGGTGCCGAGACCCTCGAAGATCCTCGCGGCGGCGCTGAACTACCGTTCGCACGCCGAGGAGGCCGGGCTCCCGCTCCCCGACGCGCCCGTCCTCTTCGCCAAGCTGCCGAGCGCGCTGAACGGCCCGCACGGAGACATCGTCGTCCCGGCGGGGCGCGACAAGGTCGACTGGGAGGCCGAGCTCGTGCTCGCGATCGGCACGCGCGGCAAGGACATCCAGGCGGAGGAGGCGTGGGCTCACGTCGCTGGGGTGATGTGCGGGCAGGACGTCTCGGACCGCGGCGAGCAGTTTCGGTCGGTGCGGCAGTTCACGATCGCGAAGTCGCGGGACACGTACGCGCCGACGGGCCCCGTGCTCGTCACGCCCGACGAGCTGCCCGATCGCGACGACCTCGCGGTGCGGTGTGCGGTCGACGGCGAGGAGGTTCAGAGCGGCAGGACGAACGATCTCATCTTCCCGGTGCCGGAGCTCGTCGCGTTCATCTCTTCGTGGTGCACCCTCGAGCCGGGAGATCTGATCTACACGGGCACGCCGTCGGGAGTCGGAGACAGCCGCGAGCCCCCGCGCTACCTCTCGGCGGGCAACGTGGTCGAGACCGAGATCGAGGGCATCGGCGCGCTCCGGAACGCCTGCGTCTCCGGCTAGAGACCGGCCGAAACGTCGCCGGCGTGCTTGCCTGCGTCCCAGCTCGAGCCGAGCGTCGAGCGGGCAAAGGCAGCAGGAATCTCCTCGAGCTCGGTCGCCATCGTGTCGTTCCAGCGGTTCAGGAAGCCGAAGAGCGCAACGACGGAGAGAATCTCGACGATCTGGCCGTCGTCCCAGTGGCCTCGAAGCTCCTCGAAGTGCGCAGCGGTGACAGCATTCGGCACGAGGGCCGCGTCGCGCGCGAAGCGAAGGGCGACGCGCTCGGCGTCGCTGAAGAGCTCGCTGGTCTCGAACTCCCAGATGGCCGCGATCTTCTCCTCCGCCACCTCGCGCATGCGGGCGTCCACGGCTTCGTGCGCCTGGCAGTAGCGGCAGCCGGCGGCCCGGCTCGCGATCATGGCGACGAGCGGCTTCAGGCCGACGGGCAGCGTCCCGGTCCGCCAGATCGCCGTGATTAAATCGGACAGCGTCCTCACGATCTCCGGCCGCCGCGCCATCGTGAAGAGGCTTCTCGGGACGAAGCTCAGGGTCTCGTCGTAGCGGCGCCAGAGATCCTCGAGCTCCGGGAGGTCCTCGCGCCGAAGCGGCTCTACGTGGGCCGGCCGCTGTCCTTCCTCGGGCGTCACCCGACACCCTCGAGGAGGCGAGAGGCGACACCCCGGATCGTCCGCTCGCCGTAGCGCTGGCTCGGGTTCCATTCCGTCAGGACCGCGAGAGAGATTCTCGTGTCACCCCGGCGCAGAAGCGCGACCTGGTGTGTGAGGCGCCCCGTTCCCGAGCCCCATCCGCCCTTGAAGAAGATCCGGTAGCCGTCTGGCACGACCGGGGGAATGCCCCAGCGCTGGGCCGGGACGACGTGCGCCAGCAAGAAGCGTGCGTAGCCGCGGTGCCGGGCGGGGACGTAGGCGTCGATGCGGCGGAAGAAGCGGGCCTGGTCGCGGGCCGTGATCCGGGAGTGCCCCCAGATCGGGAGGCGAAGAACGAAGCGCTCCATCCCGGCACGGGTCGCCAACCGGTAGACGCCCGAGGTCCCGACGAGACCGAGCACGCGGCTCGCGGTGGCGTTGTCCGAGCGGCGGATCATGGGCCCGAGGAGCGCCCGGTCCGCGTCCCGAATCTCACGGTCACGCACCGAGGCACGGTTCAAATAGGCAACCAGGAGCATGGCCTTGAGGACGCTCGCGGACGGCACCGCGCGTCCCGTGCGGTAACCGCGGAGCCGCCCGGACTCGTTCGTGACCGCAAAGGAGATGGACCCCGCCCGGCCCTCGGCGTACTCAACCGCAGCCGCGACCCGCTCGGGCCACGTCGGGGCAGCCGCTGCCGGAACGGCAAGAGCCGCCGAGAGGGCCAGGAGAGCAACGAGCGCCCGTGCGGTCAGTCGAGCGCCTGCCCGAGCGCCTGCAGCTGGCCGCGCTCGATCTCGATCGCCTCCGCGTCAAAACGGAAGTACGTCCTGGGGGGAAGCGTGCCCCAGACGTTGGACGAGTGCGGGGTGTCCTCCCAGTCACGTGGGGTGTGGTTGGGACGAAGCTGCTCCATGTCCGCGTAGAGCTCGACGATCAGCTCCTCCTCGGGGATCCGGATGTAGGCGAAGAGGCTCGCAGCGACGCCGTGGCGGCCCGGCCCCCAGATCACCCAGCGGCCGTGCTGTGCGAGGTGGTCGAGCGCCACCCGCATCTCGCCAAAGTCGACCAGCTCGAGGGCGAAGTGGTGGAAGTGCGCCGTCTCGCGCTGCAGCATCGCGTGGACGTGGTGGTCGGCGTTCAGGTGGAGCCAGATGCCCTCGTCGCCGAGCCGGTCGGTGACGCGAAAGCCGAGCTCGTCGACGTAGAAGGCCGAGAGTCGCTGCACGTCCTCGCTGACGACGTTGACATGCCCGACCTTCCGCGGGCGATACCCGGGCAGCTCCGAGGAGAGACGGGCGAGATCGGGGAACTCGCTCTCGCGGGGCGTCCACTCGACGATCTCGACGCCGTGCCCGTCCGGGTCCTTCAGGTAGAGCGAGCTCGGTCGGTCCCCCGGCCGACGCAGCTCCTCACCCTCGAGACCGACGTCCGCCGGCTTGACGCCGGGCCGAAGCTCCCAACCCGCGTGGTCGAAGCCAGGCGCGTCGCCCTGGACGAGCTCCAGCGAGTAGTCCTCGAAGGCGCACCGCAGGTAGACGCGGTCCGCAGCCCGCTCGCGCACGGTGAAGCCGAATTGCCGCGACCACCGCTCCGTCGCCTCGTCCAGATCGGCGACGCGGAGGCCCACGTGGTGGATCCCGACGAAGTCGCTCATCAGCCCAACCTTCCCATGCCAGGCAATGTTCGGTAGCCGCCCTGGAAGAAGACGAGTGGGTTGCCGCCGTTCACGTCCGCCTCGCAATGCTCGACGCTCCCGAGCACGATGTCGTGGTCGCCGGCGGGAACGACCTCGTGCACCCGGCAGGTCACGTAGGCGAGGCAGCCGGGAAGCATGGGCAGGTCGTTCGGGCCTTCCTCGATGTCGAGACCCTCGAAGTGATCCTGGCCGGCCTTGGCGAAGCGGCGGGACATCTCTTCCTGGCGCTCCCCGAGGATGTTGACGGCGAAGTGGCCCGCGTTCTGAATCGCGAGCGCAGTTCGCGCCTCGCGCAGAAGGCAGACGAGCAGCATCACGGGCTCGAGCGAGACCGACGTGACCGAGTTGGCCGTCATCCCGTGCCGGACGCCCTCGTGCACCGTCGTGATCACGCTCACGCCCGTGGGGAAATGCCCCATGACGTGCCTGAACTCGATCGCGTCGACTTCCACGGCTGTGCTCAATCGCGCAGGAACTGCTCCACGAGCTCGGACGGATGCTTCTTGTCGGCGAGCAGGTAGGCCAGCGCCGTCATCCGGACGGAGTCCGAGCGGTAGAAGCGCTCGTAGAGCTCTCCGCGGCCGCCGAGCGAGGAGCCGACGTAGTCCCAGGCGAGCCGGAAGGCGCGGACCCGTCTCTCCGCGCCCGCGTTCCGCCCCTGGAAGTACTTGTCGATGTACGGCCGGATCTCCTCGCTCTCGAAGTCGGCCTTCGAGGGAGTCGCCATGAACCCGCCGCCGCCGATCAGCTGGATCAGCTCGATCGTGCGAGGCACCCACTTCGGCATCAGGCCACGGAGCGCGACGAAGGAGCGCTCGTCCGGGACCCAGTCGTCCGACCCTTCGGCCTGGAAGGAGCCGGCCTCGGCGGCGATCACGCCCGCCCGGGTCATCTCCTCCATCGACCAGATCTCCCCGAGCTTCTCCTGCACGTGGTCGAAGGCGTTCACGCCGGTCAGGTCGGCGAGCGTGTGGGCCAGCCCGAAGGAGAACTCGAGCTTCGACCAGGCGCGAGTCATGGCCTGATGGATGATGTGAGCGCGCCAGTGCGAGTCCGTGATCACCTCGCTGTGGAGCTTCGGGTCGCCGTCGAGAAAGATCCGGTCCCGCGGTATCTCCACGTCGTCGAAGATGACGACTGCGTCCATCTCGTCGAATCGAGTCGATAGCGGGTAGTCCCAGGGATCGCGCTCCACCGAGAACGAGTCCCGGCAGATGAACTTGAGGCCTGGAGTCGACATCGGGATCGAGAAGCAGATCGCGTACTTGCCGTCCTGAAGCCGGAAATCCGAGCCCGGATAGACGGCCAGCTCGTCCGCAAAGGGCGCGAGCGTGGCGAGCATGCGCGCGCCGCGGACGAGGATGCCGTTCTCCGTGTCCTCGACCTTGTGCAGCGAGACCTCGCCGGCCGCCTGCTCCGCCTCCGCGACCGAGCGGTCGACCTGGGGGTTGATGAGCGTGTGCGTCAGCGAGAGGTCGTTGTCTCGCATGAACTTCTGGTACTCGACGATGTTCCGCGCGCCCTCCTCGTTCCCGGCGCGCGCCCACACGTCTGCACGGGCGGCGAAGCAAGCGAACGTGTAGTTCAGGTAGTCGGGCGTCCGCCCCATCATCCCCACCGTCGTGTCCGCGATCCGCTTCGAGGCGATGCGGCGCCGCTCCAGATCCTCGCGCGCCTTCGGCTGGATGTGGGTGACGTTGACGGGTTGCCCCGTTTCCGGCGAGTCCATGAGAAAGGTCTCCGGATCCTCGAGCTGCAGGTCGAAGAGCCGCGCCAGCGAACGCGCCGCGCCCTCGAGCTTAGGATGAGCGGAGGGATCGGTGACCTTCTCGCCCTCGAGCCAGATCTCGCGCTCGTCGCCTCGGAGCCCCTCGAGGTACTGCTCCCCGGTTCGCGCGCCTGTGGTCTTGCCGGTGTCGATCGCCATCGTGTTAGAGCCTCCTGGCCACGGTCTTGACGTCTGCATAGAAGTCGAAGCTGTGCTCGCCGCCCTCGCGGCCGACGCCCGAGTGCTTCGCCCCGCCGAAAGGCGCGGAGAGGTCGCGGACATAGAAGCAGTTCACCCAGGTCGTCCCGGCGACGAGCCGCTCTCCGAGGCGGTCGATCCGGACCGCATCCTCGGTGAAGAGCGTCGCGGCGAGCCCGAACTCCGTGTCGTTCGCGAACTCGACCGCCTCGTCTTCGGAACCGAAGGTCTGGAGCGTCAGCACGGGCCCGAAGACCTCCTGCTGGACGATCTCCGAGTCCTGGCGGGCGCCGGTGAAGAGCGTCGGCTCGTAGTAGAGGCCGCCGAGCTCCGGCGAGACCCGCGCCCCGATCACCGGGGTCGCCCCGTCGGCGATCGCCCGCCGGACGAAGCCGTCGACTCGCTCGAGGTGCTCGCGCGTGATCAGAGGCCCGATGTCGGTGTCGGGATCGCGCGGATCGCCGAGCTTGCGGTGAGACACTCCCTCGAGGAAGCGCTCGGTGAACTCGTCGGCGACGGAGCGCTCGACGAGGAGGCGAGTCCCGGCGAGGCAGATCTGGCCCGCGTGGTCGTACTGGTAGGTCGCCTTCTCGACAGCCGCGTCGAGGTCGG
>JBPCPR010000286.1:0-12971 GCA_050998925.1 Gaiellaceae bacterium | reverse complement strand
TGCACCTCCGGCGACCCGGTGTCCGAGTCGCTCTTTCCGTATGTGCCTACGACCTCTTGCTTCGCTTCCTTCGTCAGAGTCATTGGCCGTAGGCTAGCAAAGGTGCGTGGCTTGTCCGGTGACGCTTTCCGCCCGCTGACAGGCGAAAAGCGAGCCGGGTCAGGCCTCACGCCGGGGATCGCCGCGGGGCATCCAGCCACAGCCGAGGCGGGCCTGGAGGTCCTGGTGGAGGGTGGGACGGCGGCCGATGCGGCCGTCGCTGCCTGCCTCGCAGCCTGCGTGGCCGAGACGGTCATGACGGGCCTCGCGGGCGGTGGCCACGCACTCTGGTGGGACGCAGCCGAGGGGCGAGCGGAACTTCTGGACTTCTTCGTCGCCGTTCCAGGGCTGGAGGGCGAGGCGCGGGGGACAGAGCTCCTCCGGCTGGAGGTACCGTTCGGAACCGAGCTCGTCCACTACGCGGTCGGGATTGCGTCCTGCGCCGTCCCGGGCGTCCCGGCGGGCCTCGGCGCGCTCCAACGCCGTCACGGGCGGATGTCGTGGGCCCGTCTCGTTCAGCCGGCGCTCGCCCTGGCCACCGGGGGTGTCAATCTGCCACCCGCTCATGCAGCCTGCCTGGCGATGCTCGCGCCCGTAATGACGATGCGCGAAGGGGCGCGGATCTACTCCCCCGGCGGGAATCTCCTCGAAGCGGGTGGAAAGCTCGACCAGCCCGGCCTGGTCGACGCCCTCGCGCTCCTGGCTGACGAGGGGCCCGAGAGCCTCTACACCGGCTCGCTCGCAGCCGCCCTGCTCCAGCTCATGGAGGAGCGCGGGGGCCTCGTCACGAAAGCCGACCTGCAGGCCTACCGGCCCCAGTGGCTCGAGCCGGTCGTCGGTGACCATGCGGGCTACCGGGTCGAGTCTCGCGCCGGGCTCGCCCGAGTGATCGACACGCTCGCCGGCCTCCCGCCGCTGGGAGCTGTTTCAGAGGCCGAGCGGCTCAGCACTCTCGTGGCCGCGCTCGCAGAGGCACCGCCAAACGGCCACACCACGAACCTCGTAGCCGTCGACGACCAGGGAAACGCGTGCGTGGTGACGACGAGCCTGGGCCTCGGCTCCGGCGACTTCCTCCCGGGCTACGACCTCCACCTGAACAGCATGCTGGGCGAGATCGACCTCCTCGTGGGCCCGCTCAAGCCCGGCGCGCGGATGGAAAGCATGATGGCGCCGACACTCGCGCGAGACGACGATGGGCCCGCGCTCGCGATCGGCGCCGCCGGCGGGACAAGGCTTCGAAGCGCGCTCGTCCAGGTCCTGACGGGCGTCCTCGACGAGGGCCTGGATCCCCAGAGCGCCGTCGATCGGCCGAGGCTGCATCCTGTGGACGAGGTGGTTCACGTGGAGCCCGGCTTCGCACCCGCGGCGCTCGAAGCGCTCGAGGCCCAGGGGAAGGTCGTCAGGCGCTGGCCCAGCGTGCACCACTACTTCGGCGGCGTCAGTGCAAGCGGGCGAGCGGGCCTGGCGGCAGATCCGCGTCGGAGCGGATCGGCGCGACCTCTTCCGTAACGCGGCTCTCCGACTCGGACCACCCGACGTAGCCGCAGTGCGGGCACCCGGGGTTGTTCCGCACCGTGCCGCGGCCGGCCTGCTTCGAGTAGGTCGCCTCGCACGCGAGACACTGCACCGTTACGACCAGGAACATCCCGTCCACATGCACATCATCGTTCCGGTCTCGAAGTTGCACCAGATCCTGGAAGAATCTTTACACCGGCGGCGACGCGGAGCGAGCCCGGTCTGTGTCGCGCGCGATCTGCTCGACGAGGTCGGCTTCGCTCTCGAACGCGCGCTCGTCCCGCAAGCGCTCCCAGAGCTCGAGGCGAAGGCGCGTGCCGTACAGGTCGCCGCTGAAGTCGAGGAGAAAGGCCTCGATCCGCCGCTCGACCCCACCGTAGTGAGGGTTGACGCCGATCGAGACGACGGCGTGGTGGCCCGGAGCCTGGCCCGCGTAGATCCCGTACTTGGGGACGAGGATGCCCCGGTCGACCGAGAGGTTCGCGGTCGGGAAGCCAAGGGTGCCGCCGCGCTGGTCTCCGTAGACGACGGGCCCCTCGAGCTCCGGAGCCCGGCCGAGGTGAACGGCTGCCTCCCGGAGCTCACCGTCTCTCAGGTGCTCCCGGATCCGACTGGACGAGACGCCCTCGAGGAGGGGCACAGCCCGAGCATCGATCCCGAGCGAGCGGAGGAGCTCGAGGTCGCCCCGCCGCTTGTGGCCGAACCGGAACCCCTCGCCGGCCAGGACGGTCCGGGTCCCGATGGGCTCGAGAACCTGCATCACGAACTCCTCGGGCTCGAGCAGCGAGAGCGCGATCGTGAACTCGACGGCTAGGACGTCGGCGACGCCCGCTGCTTCGATCAGCTCTAGCCGGCGCTCGAACGTCGAGAGCAGCTCGACCTCGTAGCCGAGGACCGCTCGGGGATGCGGGTCGAAGGTCACGACGGTGGGCCGAAGGCCCGTGCGGACGACGGCATCGATCACGGCGAGATGACCGCGATGCACCCCGTCGAAAGTGCCGATCGCCACCGCGCGCTCGGCCGGCTCGAGCTTCTCAGGCGTGCGTGCGACGTTCACGTAAGCACCGTCTCCGGGCGGATCGCCCCGCCACTTCCGCGGCCGATCGCAACGAGCTCGGCTCCAAGCGCGAGCGCGACCGGCCCCTCCGCCCCTCCGTCGATCGCCCGGCCGCTGGCAACCAGGCGCCGCTCCTCGGCGTCGAGCTCGCGGCGCGGCAGGAAGGACACGGCAACGAGCGGAGGCAGGACCCTGGACTCGGAAGCATCGCCGATCGAGAACGGGCCGACGGCCGTTCGGCGCAGGGAGACGCAGTGGCCGCCCAGGGCGTCCGCGATCGCGCGGACGTACGTCCCACTCGAGACGTGGAGCGCGAGGACGACGCTCGGCGGCTCGTACCGAACGACCTCGAGCGCATGGATCGTGCTCCGGCGGAGCGGCATCTCGACGGCGACTCCGCGCCGGTGAAGCCGGTAGGCACGCTCGCCGTCGATCTTGACCGCGGAGGCGGCCGGAACGGGAAGCTCGACCTCGCCGCAGAGCGCCTCGATCTCCTTCAGCTTGGCCGTCTCCGTCTCCTCGAGCTCCTCGCCTTCAAGGTCGCCGGTGGTGGTCCGCGAACCAAGGCGGATTTCGGTCTCGTAGCGCTTGTCGAGGCCGACCAAGTACTGCGCGAGGCGGGTGGCTCGGCCGAGAAGGACGAGCAGGAGACCGCTCGCGAACGGATCCAGCGTGCCGGCGTGCCCTGCCTTCAGCCCGTGGATCGCCCGCAAACGCTTGACGACCGCAAAGGACGACGGCCCGACGGGCTTGTCCGCCAGGATCAGCCCACCAGTTGGAGACTCGGCATTCAAACGGGCAGCTTCCGGCACGATTCGCGAGCCACGTGCGCGATTCTCCCGGATAGGCTCGACGCGGTGGGTGGCACGCGGCCGGCCCCGGCGCACCTGCCCGCACGCGCGAGCTAGACCTGCGCCAGGAACTCGCGCCGGATGAACTCGGTGATCTCTTCGACGCTCGCCTCGGACGGGAAGCCGGCTGCCTGCTTATGGCCCCCGCCCCCGCTCTTGCGAGCGATGGCCGAAACGTCGAGTCCCTGCTCGGTCGTTCGCAGGCTGACCCGGCGCAGGGGGCCGTTCCTCGTCGGCGGCTCGCGGATCAGTGCGGCCATCTCGGAGCCCTCGACCGCTCGCAGCGAGTCGATGATGCCCTCGGAGAAGGGCTCTTCCGCCGCGGCCGCCTCGAAATCGTCCTTCCCGAGGTGCGAGACGACGAGCCGGCCTCCCTCGAGGAGCTCGGCATGCTCGAGCGCGCGCGCGAGCAGCTTCAGCTTGGCGAACGACACGTTCTCGTACACGCCCTGGAAGACCTTGTGGACGTCGGCTCCCGCTTCGACCAACTCCGCCGCAAGGCGCAGCGCCTTCGCGGTCGTGTTCGCGTATTGGAAGCGCCCCGTGTCGGTCACGATCGCGATGTAGAGCGCCTCAGCGATCAGCGGAGTCAGCTCGACGCCGAGCTCCGCCAGCACGTCCCTCAGGATCTCACCGGTCGACGAAGCATCCGCGACGATCAAGTTCAGATCTCCGAACCGGGAGTTGTCGTGGTGATGATCGATGTCGACGACGAGCGGTGCGACGTCGAGCAGCTGACGGTGCTCCGGGCCGAGACGGCTCTCGTTGGCGGCGTCCACCACGATCAGGACTCGCTCGGAGGCGTCGTCCGGAAGCGTGCGGACCAGGTCGCCGAGAGCCATGAAGCGGTATTCGAGCGGGAGCGGGACCTCGCCGAAGAGGTACATGACGGCGTCCTTGCCGAGCTCGCGGAGCGCGAGTGTCATAGCCACGAGCGAGCCGAGCGCATCGCCGTCGGGATTCTCGTGCGTGGTCACCACGAAACGGTCGTGAGACCTGATCGCAGCGGCGATCTCTTGCAGGTCAGCCTGCGTCTGATTCGTCTGGAGAGAGCTCATCGATGAGCTTAGAGAGGCGGACGCCCTCCGCTATCGTCTGATCGTACTCAAACCTCAACTGCGGAGTCCGCTTCAGATGGAGCTCCCGGTTCACGCGCGCCTGCAGGGGCGCACGGGAGGACTCGAGCCCGGCGAGAGTGGCGTCGCGCTTCTTCTCCGAGCCGAGCACGCTGACGAACACGGTCGCATGGCGGAGATCGGTGCTCGCCCTCACCCCCGTGACCGTGACGAAGCCGATCCTGGGATCCTTGAGCTCACCGATCCCCTCGGAGAGCACTTCCCGGAGGGCCTCGTTCACCCGCCGCATGCGCTCACCCATCGGGAGCGACGACCTCCCGTTGGGCGGAGACGAGCTCGAACGCCTGGGCGCCGAGATAGCGCTCGGCTGCGTCGAGGAGCTCCAGGACCTCGGTGTGGCCACGAGCCACGCACGCGAGTGTGAGCCGGGCACGCTGCCAGGTGTCGTGATGATCGACCTCTGCCACGGATGCCCCGAAGCGACGATGGAGCTGCGCCTTGGCCGAGAGGAGCTCCTTCCGCTTCCCCTTCAGGGAATGGTTGTCCGGGAAGTGGAGCTCGACCGACAGGATGCCGACGTAGCCGGCGCCCACGGCCAGCGCCTACGCGCTCGCCTCGGCCTCTGGCTCGGCCGCGGCGACGGGCTGACCGTTGCCGGCGACCTCGAGGTCGGTGCGCTCGATCTCGCGCGTCTCGTAGGCCTCGAGGACGTCGCCTTCCTTCACGTCGTTGAAGCCGTCGAGGAGGATGCCGCACTCGAAGCCGGCCTGCACCTCGCGCGCGTCTTCTTTGAAGCGCTTGAGGTTCGCGATCGTGGTCTCGTAGACCACGGTGCCGTCGCGGATGACCCGGATCTTGGCGTTGCGGCGGATGGAGCCGCTCGTCACGTAGCACCCCGCGATCACGCCCACGCGCGACGCGCGGAAGAGAGCACGCACCTCGGCCTCGCCGAGCGTCTCCTCGACCTGCTCCGGTGTCAGCATGCCGACGAGCGCCTGCTGGATCTCGTCGGTGAGCTGGTAGATGACGCGGTAGGTGCGGAGGTCGACACCCTCGCGCTCCGCGAGCGCGCGCGCCTCCGCGTTGGGACGCACGTTGAAGCCGAGCACGATCGCGTTCGACGCTGACGCGAGCATGATGTCGCTCTCGGAGATGGCGCCGATGCCGGTATGGATGACGGTAACGCCGACCTCGGGATGGTGGATCTTCCCGAGCTCCCCGACGATCGCCTCGACCGACCCTTGGACGTCGGCCTTCACGATCACGTTCAGCTCCCTCAGAGCGCCCGCCTCCATCTGCGTGAAGAGATCCTCGAGAGAAACGCTTTTCTTCGAGCTTCGGGACATCTGCTCCGCGCGCAGCCGTTGGCCGCGTAGGCCTGCGAAATGGCGTGCTTGGCGGTCGTTCTCGACTACCTTCGCGTACTCGCCCGCCCCCGGCGGCTTATCGAAGCCGAGAATCTCGACGGGCGTGCCGGGACCAGCCTCTTTCACGCGCTCGCCCCGGTAGTCGTGGAGCGCACGCACTTTGCCCCAGGCGTCGCCGGCGACGATCGCGTCCCCGACCTTCAGGGTGCCGCGCTGAATCAGCATCGTGGCCGCCGACCCGCGGCCGACGTCGAGCCGGCTCTCGATGATGGGGCTGGAAGCCTCTGCCTTCGCGTTCGCGGTCAGCTCGAGCTCCGCGTCCGCGACGAGAAGGATCTTCTCCAGAAGCTCGTCGAGGCCCTCGCCGTTCTTCGCGGAGACGTCTGCGTACTGCGTCGTGCCTCCCCACTCCTCCGGCTGTAGCTCCTGCTGGACGAGCTCCTGGCGAACACGAGTCGGATTCGAGCCCTCCGTGTCGATCTTGTTGACCGCGACCACGATCGGCACCTCGGCAGCCCGAGAGTGGTTGATCGACTCGAGCGTCTGCGGTTTCACGCCGTCGTCCGCAGCTACGACGAGGACCGCGATGTCCGTCACCTTCGCGCCGCGTGCGCGCAGGGCGGTAAAGGCCTCGTGGCCGGGTGTGTCAAGAAACGTGATGCGCCGCTCGTTGTGGTCGATCTGGTAGGCGCCGATGTGCTGCGTGATGCCGCCCGCCTCGGTCTCGACGACCGCAGACTTGCGGATGGCGTCCAGGAGTGTGGTCTTGCCGTGGTCGACGTGGCCCATGATCGTGACGACCGGAGGCCTGGCGCTGAGATCCTCTTCGCTGTCCTCGTAGACCTCGGGCTCGAACTCTTCCTCGTCCGCATGCTTGATCTCGACCTCGCGCTCCAGCTCAGTCGCGATCAACTCGATCGCGTCGTCCGCCAACGACTGGGTGATGGTAACCATCTCCCCGACCCCCATCATGATCTTGATGATCTGCGGTACCGGGACGCCGAACGCGGCGGACAGCTCTTTCACGGTCGCCCCGGAGGCGACCGTCACCTTGCCGGTCGGCAGTGGGGCGGGAGGAGCACTCTCACGAGGCGGCATCGGCGCTTCGCGCTGGCCCGGGCGGTCGGGACGCGGCCGCGCTGCGCCCGAGTCGATGACGACGCGGCGCTTGCGGCGACCGGAGCCTCCGGCCCGCGGCCTCAGAGGTCTGTTGGGGCGGTTTCTCCCGTCAGCCATGAGCCTCTAGCCTAGTGCTCCTTCAGAAACCTGTCCAAGGGCCGGCGCACCGTCACGCGCCGCCTGAGCGTCCGCGCGAACGCCTGGCGAGCCGTGGCCCGTTCGAGACAGGCGATGCGAGGACACGTATAGGCTCCGCGTCCGGTCGCTTGCCGGAGCGCATCGAGCGTCAGCAGGCCCTGGGGCGCCACGAAGCGAAGGAGCTCGGCCTGCGGGCGCTTCCGGCCGCAGCCGACGCAGGTCCTGATCGGCGCGCTCACGAGGCAGTGCTCTCGCCCTCCCTCGGTCTCGCTGGCACCTCGACGACCTCCTCCGCCTCCGCCGAGGCGGGGGACGGGGTGCTGTCCACCGCGTCCGCTTCGGGCTCCTGGACCGGGTCCGGTTCGACCTCCGCCTCGGCCGCGGCCTCAGCAATTGGAGCGCCCTCCACACCTTCGAGCTCCTCGGCAGACGCGGCCTCGGCCGACCCCTCCCCGCTCGGATCGTCGTCCACCGGCTCGAGCTCCTCCGGGCCTGCGACCGGCACGGCTTCCTCGGGAGCCGGGGTCTCACCCGCGTCCTCGCGAGCGGCAAGCTCCCGGTGGGTGGGGATGCCGCAGTACCGCGAAGCGGGGATCGACGCGTTCGGGCACCGCTTCCCATTCGAGAGCAGGGCGGCGCAGCGCCCGGAGAACTCCTCGTCGACACCGCCTCCGTACGCTGCGTCGGCCTCGGCCTGCGCGAACTCGGCCTCGGACTGGATGTCGACCTTCCAGCCGGTCAGGCGCGCCGCCAAACGGGCGTTCAGGCCTTCTTTCCCGATCGCAAGCGAGAGCTGGTCGTTCGGGACGATGACCGTGGCCTCACGGGAGTCGTCGTCGACGAGCACCTCGCGAACGCGCGCCGGCGAGAGCGCTTTTGCGAGGAAGCGTGCGGGCTCGTTGTTCCACGGGATGATGTCGATCTTCTCGCCTCGAAGCTCCGACACGACCATCCGGACGCGGGAGCCGCGTGGGCCGACGCAGGCGCCGACCGGGTCGACGCCCTGGGCATGCGACTCGACCGCGATCTTCGAGCGGTAGCCGGGCTCGCGGGCGACGCCGCGGATCTCGACGAGGCCATCCGCGATCTCCGGCACCTCGAGCTCGAAGAGCGTCTTGATGAGCTCGGGGTCGCGTCGCGACAGGATCACCTGCGGACCCTTCGTCCCGGACCTCACCTCGGTGATCACTGCCTTGATCCGGCTGCCCTGCTCGTAGCGCTCGCCGTCCACCTGCTCGGAGCGTGGCAGGAGCGCCTCGACCTTCCCCAGGTCGACGAGCACGTTGTTCCGGTCCCCGGCCTGCTGGACGATCCCGGTCACGACCTCGCTGACACGGTCGACGTACTCGTCGTACATCATCGTCAGCCCGGCCTCGCGGATTCGCTGTTGGATGACCTGCTTGGCGGTCTGGGCGGCGATGCGGCCGAAGTTCTCCGGGGTGACGTCGGCGCGTTTGACCTGCTCGGCCGGCACGTCCGACCAGTCGATGTCCAGGTCGTCGTCCGAGATCAGGGTGTGCGATCGCTCACCGTTCTCGATCTCGAGCCGCTCGAGCTCCTCGAGCGTTCGCTCCCGCGCCTCCTCGATCAGGCGGATCTCGATGTCCGCCGGCAGCTCGATCGAGAACACGCGGAAGTCGCCGCTCCCGTCGATCTCGACCGCCGCATGGCGGGAGGCGCCGGGCGTCTTCTTGTACGCCGCGAGCAGGCCGTCCTGGAGGGCGGCGATCAGCGTCCCCGTTTCGATGCCCTTGTCTCGCTCGATCTCTCTGACTGCTTCCAGAATCTCTCGGCTCATCGCTGCTCCAGCCCTTCCTCGATCAGATTTCCCCGCACGATCGCGTCGTAGGGGACCTCGAACTCCCGCTCCCCGGTCGCGATCCTGAGCTGCCGCTCGTCCGCGGCCACGATCTCCCCCCGGAAGCGCCTCCGACCCTCGAGCTCGACGGCGGTCCTGAGGGCGGCCTTGCGCCCGACTGCCGCCGCGAAGTGCTCCGGCTTCCGTAGCGGCCGCGCAAGTCCCGGAGACGACACGTCCAGGCGGTAGCGGTCGAGGTACCCGCGAAGCGCGCTCGTCACCTGCTCGCAGAGCGCATGGTCGACCCCGTTCGGATGGTCGATGTAAACGCAGAGCCGCTCCGGGCCGCCGAGCTCGACGGCCACGACCTCGACGTCGGGAAGGCGGCTTTCGACCGCCTCCTCGACCTCGCGGTGGAGCTCTCGTTCTCTCTGGTGAACCTGGGTCATTCGCTGTCCTCTCGCAAAAAATGGGCGCCGCGCGCCCATTTCTCCAAGCGGGGAAATGTGGTCCGTGAATGATAGCAGCGAGGCCGCGAACCGTCGCCTCGCCGCCCGGATTCCCTCAGCGCTCGAGGCCTTCGAGCGCCTCCTGGTAGTCCCGGCTCTCGGGCCGGAAGAACCGGGCCAGCTTGTAGTGCCCTGCCGCCTCGTCCGGGCGTCCCTGCTTCTCGAGGCAGCGCCCCAGCGCGAAGTGGGCGTAATGGTCGATGGGTGCGATCTCGAGCAGATCGCGAAACTCGCGCTCGGCCTCGGCGAAGCGCCGGATTCGGAAGTACGCGATCCCGAGCGCTTCGCGGATCGAAGCCTTCGCAGGCTCGCGCTTCTTGGCCTTCTCGAGCGCCACGGTGGCCTGTGCGTTCAGCCCGGCGGCCAGGTGGTCGCGGCCCCTCCGATACAGGTCGTACGTCGTCTCGGTCATCGCTCCAGTTTCTACCGAAGATAGGCGAAGTTGTGCCGGACGACATCCTCGGGGTGCGTGATGTCGCGGGTCGGGCCGAGCTCGAGGGCGAGAATCGTCCCGCCATTCTCCAGGAGTCGCCGCCCGGCCTCCGCCAGCTCGTAGGGTGGGCCCGGAAGCCCCTGGAGACTGGCCGCGAAGCGGTCGTCGAGAAACCAGAGCGGCGCGCCCGCAAGCTTTTGCTCTCCTGCGCGGTCGTCAGCCTCGCCGCCGAGTGCCGTCACCAGTCCTCCCGACGCGCGCACCGGTGCGCGGCGCTCGAGTTCCCCCGGCGGGACGGGGCGCACGCCCAGGCCTCCGGGGACTCCGGACGCCGACCAGGTCGCCGCCGCCGCTTCGATGTCGCCGCGGCTGAAGACGGTGTCGGCTCCGGTCACGAGGAGAGGCGGTTTCGCGCCCACCTCGAGAGCTCGCCTGACGCCGTCGGCGGAACCGTCCGGAGCCGGCTGGTTGGCGTAGCGAACCGAGACGCCGAACCCGACTCCGTCGCCGAGGAGATTCTCGACCTGCTCTGCGAGATGCCCGACGACCACGGTGACCTCGGAGAGGCCGGCGGCTCGCAAGTCGCGCAGGAGGGTCGCGATCACCGGCCGTCCGTCGATCGGCAGGACGGGCTTCGGCCAGCGCTCCGTCAGAGGGCGAAGCCGCCGCCCCTCGCCGGCCGCCAGCACGACCCCCGTGAGCACTAGATCGTGAGCGAGCGTGCGCTCAGCGTTCCGCGCAGGCGACGGCCGATGCCGAGCTGGCGCCCGAGCTCGCGGCGCAGGAGCCGGAGCTCCCGGCGCGCGCGGCGAATCGCGGGCCCCGATTCCGCGGGCGGCCCGAACCGGGCTCTGGAGAGGCTGTGCACGTAGGGATCCGAGTCGACGGCGAACTCCGTCTCCACGAGCTCACCGAGCTCGGACAGGGTCAGGCTCGGAGGCGCCTGGACACCCTGGTCGGCCAGATAGCCGACGAGATCGCTGCGACAGGCCGACGCGATCCGGCGAGGGTCCTTGGAGGTAAAGCGAAGTTGCCGCCGCGCCGTCTTGGCGGCCACCAGCAAGAGCGCGCCGCCGCCCGCGAGCAAGAGGACAAGCCGGAGCAAGGCCATACCGCCTCCGTCGCCGCTCTCCGCAACTCCCGCCGTCGGGTCGCCGCCACGAGAGCCGGGCCCGGTCGCGCCGATCTCGTTTCGCCGGTTCCTGATCGTTCCGCCGCCGTCCGCTGTGAGGGACTCCAGGAAGCCCGCCGAGATTGCCCCGAAGGCGCTCGGAAGCCCGGCGGCCGCACCGTCCGGGCCGTCGAACGCGGCCGCGGTCGCGGAGTACTCGGCGTCGAGGTTCCCCCGCCCTGGAGTTGGGTCGAACGCCAGCCAACCGCGGCCGGGGAAGAACACCTCGACCCAGGTATGGGCGTTGTGGTCGGTGACGGTCCATTCGTTTCGTTCGGTGTCATACCGGCCGCTCGTGAAGCCCGCCGCGACGCGGGCCGGTACGCCCACGAACCGGAGCATGAGCGCCATGGCGCCCGCGTAGTGCTGGCAGTACCCGCGCTTGTCCTGCAGGAAGGCGACGAGCGGAGGCTCCCCGAACGGTGCCTGGGGTGGAGTCTCGTCGTACGTGAACCCGCCTCCGCCTTCGTTTCGAAACCACGCCTCCAGGACGGCCGCGGCGGCATACGGCGTCGGGGACTCCCGCGTCAGAGCCTCGGCGGTCTGATACAGACCGCGGTGCGCGAGCAGGAAGGAGTCGTTCGACGTGGCGAAGAGGCCGTTCATGAAGCTCTCGCGCTCGTCGGCGCTGAACTCCGGGACCGGGGTTCCCGAGAGTGGCTCGAAGTACCGCCGATCGAGTTCCGGTGGATATGAAGCTGTCCCAGCGTCCGCCAGCTGGGTCGGCTTGACCTTTGGCGCATAGCTCCAGGCGGTGTACTTCTGACCGTGGCGGAGGTTCTGCGCAAGGGTCACAACGCCGCTCGGACCTGTCTGGTAGTCGGAGCTCGACCCGGGCAGCCAGCGCACGGGCTGCGCCGAGGCGATCAGGTGGTTGTCGCGGAGCGCCTGGATCGTGATCTCCTGCTTGATCCAGTTCGACTTCCGCTTGCCCGCGCTGGGAAGGAGCGTGTCGTCGCTCGCGACGTCGATCTCCTCCCGGGACGCGCTGGGCTCGCTCAGATCGCCCGTCTCGTTCCAGTTCCCACCGTTGTACTCGTCGAGCACGGTGGCGCGCCAGTAGAGCGGGCGGCGGGGGCCGTCGACCTGCACGCGCATGACGACGGTCCGCTTCTTCGGGAACCGGATCCCGTCGTAGTTCGACGCCCAGACGTACGAGACGCTGACCGGTTTGTCCGGCCGGTCGTAGAGATCCCACTGCTGCCAGCGGAGAAACGCTCCCTTCGCGACGGCCTCCGTGGAAGACGCGCCGACGGCGGCGAGCACGAGCAGGACGCCGACCGCGAGGGCGGGAACGAGCCCCCGGAGGGTCCTTCCACGGGCCCGGAAGAGAAAGAGGATGAGGAGCATTCCCGCGAGTGCCAGCGCTCCCGCGAAGAGTGGGCTGTCGCCCGGGAGCAGCGTCGCCGGCCACCCCACTCCGACGAGAAGCGCGAGCCCGGCCGCAACCGGGCGCTTCGCAGCGGCCAGCATCCCGACCACGACCGCGAAGGCGAAGATTGCGAACACGACGAGCCCGTGCATGGTCGGGTAGTCGACTCGGTCGAACGGCAGGGTGGCGTCGTAGAAGTCCTGGACACCGTCTCGCGCCGCGCCCGGGACCGGTCCGAAGAAGTCGTGCTCCTTCCCCGGTCGGGCTTCGAGCGGCGAGACCTCCCAGGCGACTCCGGCCGCGAAGATCGTCGCGAGCACGAGGATTCCGGCGACTACCGTCCGCCGGCGTCCCAGCGCCAGCGCGAGTGTCGGGAGAAGCGCGATTCCGATCGCGGCGAGGACAGCACCGAGCGGCAGGCCGCGCTGCTCGAGCCTGAACCAGCTCACCGTGGCTAGCGCCGCGGCGAGCGCGAACGCTATGAGCGTCCTAGCCAACCGCGGCTCCCGCCCGAGCGGTCCCCGAG
>JBPCPR010000264.1:0-6490 GCA_050998925.1 Gaiellaceae bacterium | reverse complement strand
GGAGGAGGAAGAGCCCGACAGCCCTGATCACCCAGGAAGCGAAGACGAGCCCGAGGGCGTGAGACGCGTCGCGGAAGCAGGTCGCCCGGGGCTCGAGCCAGCGAACGAGCCTGAAGCGTAGAAGGCGGGTTCGGCCAGTCAGGCCCGGCAGGGCGACGATGACACAGGCTGCGCCGACACCGCCGACGGCGACGAGGATGAAGCCTGCCCTGACGCCGAGGGAGAGCCCGGGGAGGGAGGCCGCGGCCGCCGCCATCGGGACGAGCGCGAGCGTGTCCACCAGGCCGAGGGTGAAGAGCGAGAGGCAAATCGTCCCGATCCCGGCCGGGCAGTCGGGATATCGCCGGACGATGGCGACGCGCACTGCCTCGTCGAAGCGGCCTGGAAGGGCTATGCCCATCATCGACGCGCCGCCGCCCGCGGCGGCGAGGGATAGCGCACCCGGGCGCTCACCGACTCGAAAGAGACGCCGCCAGCCGTATGCCTTGAGGCCGAAGGCGAGCAGGAAGAGCAGACCGGCGCCCGCGATCACGAACGGGTTCCCGCCGGAGAGAGGCCAGCCGTCGTGGACGAAGTGGCGGAGCGCGATTGCCAGGAGCACGCCGCCGACGACCGTCGGCAGAAGAATCGCGGTGTAACGGGCCCAGCGAGTTCGGCTTCCCCGTCTCGCTGCTTGCCAGAGCGCCAGAAGCCTGCGGCGGCCTTCGGGGCGAACACAGTCACGGGATGGGCACACGGACAAGATCAGCTCGTCCCGCCTCCGAACCAACCGGGACCTTCTCACGGTATGAGCGGGCCCACCCTGCCGCAAGACCCGATACGGGTGACGGCACAGGCCGGCTCCAGCCCAGGCGGACGGGGCTACACTCACGCGGCCGTGACCACGTCCGTCGAGACGGTCGTCCCCGAGAACGAAGAGGAGCGCCTGGCGGCCGTTCGCCGCTACCAGATCCTCGACACGCCGCCGGACGGCTCGTTCGACCGGATCACGACTCTGGCCGCACGGCTGCTCGACACCCCGATCTCGACGATCACGATCGTCGACAGCGATCGCATCTGGTTCAAGTCGAAGCACGGGATCGACGCGGAGCAGATCGGGCGCGACCCTGGCCTCTGCGCGTCGGCCATCTGCCATGAGGACACGTGGGTGGTCTCCGATGCCGCCAGCGACCCGCGCACGCTCGAGAACCCCCTCGTCCGGGGAGACCTCGGGCTCCGCTTCTACGTCGGCGCCCCGCTCAAGACCAGAGACGGGTTCAACCTCGGCACGCTGAACGTGATCGGCCGGGAGGCGCGCGAGCCGACCCCGGAGGAGATCGCGACACTCGAGGACCTCGCGTCAATCGTCGTTGACGAGCTCGAGCTCCGCCTCGCCGCGCTGCGCGAGGAGCAGAACCTCGAAGGGATGCGCACGGACTTCCTGACCACCGCCGCGCACGAGCTTCGCACCCCGCTCGCGGCCGTTTACGGGGCAGCGACGACGTTGCGCTTGAAGCGGGCCGACACAGAGGAAGCCCGAGAGCTCTTGATCGACACGATCGAGCAGCAGAGCGAGCGTCTCGCGACGATCGTCGAGAACATCCTGCTGGCCAGCCGGCTGGCGCACGGGAGGATCCAGATCGTCCGGGAGCCTTTCGACCCGGTCTGGCTGGCACGAAGCGCGATCGAGACGACGAAGACGCGGTCACCCGAGAGTCAGACGATCGACCTGGTCGCCCCCGAGGACGCGGTTCAGGTCAACTCGGACGCGGGCAAGGTGCGGCAGATCCTCGTCAACTTGCTCGAGAACGCCGCCAAGTACTCACCCGACGCCGGGCGGATCGAGGCGCGGGTGGAGTGGGACGAGCGAGCGGTCCGCTTCGTGGTCCGCGACGAAGGCCTCGGCATTCCCGTCGAGGAGCAGAGCCGGGTCTTCGACCGGTTCCACCGGCTCGATCCGGAGCAGACGAGCGGAGCCTCCGGCACCGGGCTCGGCCTCTACATCGCCCGCGAGCTCGCACGGGAGCTCGGCGGCTTCATCGAGCTCGAGTCAGCACCTGGCGAAGGCTCGACGTTTACGCTCGAGCTTCCGCTCGAGCCCCGCTGACTCCGGGGTTCGGCGGACGCGGGCCCGGATAAGCCTTTCGCATGCCCAACAAACGCGCGAACGTCAAGAACGAGAAGCCGTACGAGGCGCTCGAGTACAAGGGGATGTCGAACGAGCGCGCGGCGAAGATCGCGAACTCCCCCGGCGCCTCGAGCCGTGGCGGCAAGAAGTCCGGCTCCGGGAGCACAAAGAGCAACTCGTCGCAGGGCGGAACGACGGCCCAGAAGAAAGCCGCCGGCCGCAAGGGCGGCAAGGCCGCCGCGAAAAAGAGCTAGACCGGCACCGCTACGGCTTCACGAGCGGAACGCGCGAAGCGCCTCGGCCCCCGCCCGCAGGCCAGACTCGATCGCGCCGTCCACGAAGCCCGCCCAGCCGTTTGCGAAGTCCGAGCCGGCCAGGACCACGCGGCCCTCGGGCCGCTGCATCTCGGCGTGATACGTCGTGTACCAGCCGGGACGATGGATCGCCCACGTCCCGCGTGAGAACTCGTCGGCCAGCCAGTCGTGCGCCCGCGCGGCGAGCACCTCGTAGCCCGGGAGGATCTCGTCGAACTGCCGCTGCACGGCGGGCAGGTCGGCCGCGTTGCAGCCCTCGGCGTCGAGCCCGAACCCGATCAGGAGCTGCGTCCCGTCCGGGTAGAGGATCTCGGTGTCGAGATAGCCGAAGGGGTGGCCCGGCTTGATGGCGTTCTGGATCACCGGCTCGCCCCGGGCATGGATGAAGATCTTGATCCCGCGTGAGGCCTGCCCCAGCTCGACGGCGGCCTGCTTCGTCTCGGAGAGCGGCGGATCGAACTCGATCCCGCCGAGGGCGTTCAGGGGCAGGGCGACGACGGCGACCTTTGTGGCGAGTGTCTCGCCCCGACGCGTGTGGATTTCGACGCCGCCTTCCCGCTGCGTGACCGCGGCAACCGGTGTCTCGAGCCGCGTCTCGAATGGTGCTTTCGACGCGATCGCCTTGACGAGGCTCCGCGTGCCGGTCGGGAGGGTGACGCGGCCGCCCGTGAACTGAGTCAAGGCGAGGCTCCCGCCCGAGAGCGCATGCCAGCGGAGGATGCTGACCGCGCCGGCGTCGTCGAGCGGGCCGTGGGCAACTGACTCGAGCTCGGCAGCGAGGACATCGCGCTCCTCGTCGGTCAGGTCGAGCTCGTCCATCCTGTCGGCGATCGTCTGGTCGTCAAAGCGCGCGAGCCGCTCAACGCCGAACAGCGGGTCATGCGGCTGTGGCAGAGCCTCCTCGACGCCGTCGACGAACTGGTTCCAGCCGCGCTCGGCGATGGCATCGCGCTCCGCGATCGTCCCGGAACGGCGGTCGTCTCCGACGAACCAGCCGGCGACCTCGGCGTCCTCGCTGACCTCGACCCTGAGCCCCGCGCGGGTGATCTCGGCCCAGACGTGCGGCTGGTGCCAGTGCACCCACCCGCCTCCGAGCTCGATGTCCTGGTCTTTCCACCGGCTCGACCAGGTGCGCCCGCCGAGCCGGTCGCGCGCCTCGAGGAGAAGCGTCTCGGCCCCGCCGAGCGTGGTCTCGCGAGCGGCGGTGACGCCGGCGAAGCCGCCTCCGATGACGATGACGTCGTGCATAGCGGGCCGAGCCTAACCGGCGCGGGGTGCCCGCCCCGCCTAAGGTCTCGCCGACATGAACTGGCGAGCTCCCACGCGGCGGGACGTCATCCGCATTCTCGACAGCTACGCAAGCCTGCTCGTCCTGCTCCTCGCGAACTTCTTCCTGCTCGAGCTCGTGGACGATCCGCGCTGGGGGGCGGTCGGGAGCACGCTCTCTCCGCGCTCGCGCTGGTGGTCGCGATCCACGATCCCGAAGCGGGCCAGAGGATCACCCGCCGGCACGCCGTGCAGATCCTCGCCTGCGTGGCGCTCGCGCCGCTCGTCCTCTTCGTGAACTCCTCGTCCATCGTCGGCCTGACCTACCTCCTGCCAGTGGGACTGCTCGTCACCGCCACTCTCCCGGTGACGCTGAGCCGGGTACTCCAGCACCGGCGAGTCACGCACGAGACCGTGCTCGGCGCGCTCTGCGCGTACGTCCTGGTCGGGCTCCTGTTCGCGTTTCTTTACCTGGCGGTGAGCGACCTTCGAAGCGGGCCGTTTTTCGCGCAGCCGGGCGCGTACCAGCAGTCGGAGTACGTGTACTACAGCTTCGTGACGCTGACGACGCTCGGCTTCGGCGATCTGTCACCCACAGTCGGGCTACCCCAGGCCCTGACCGTGATCGAGGCGCTCCTCGGGCAGATCTTCCTGGTCACGATGGTCGCGCGCCTGGTGACACTGTGGGTTCGACAAGCACCCGTCGACGAAAAGGGCTGAGCGGAACCGAGCTAGGCGCCGCCCCGGACGAATTCGTCGTAGCGCCTGGCAAGATGCTCGCGATCAGGGCGCCACGTCCGGCGCTCGGGTAGGTGGATCGGACTGCCGTGAAAGCCCTTCAGGAGGTCGAGCATCGGGCCATCCTCGTCCTCGAGCAGGCGCTCAGCCACAGCGACCCCGTAGTCGGGTGTGATGGCGACCAGGTTCTGATCGAACGCACGGTGGTGGATTGCGCACAAGCTGAGCCCGTTCGTTATCTCCGGCTCTCCCAGCACGTCGGCGTCGCTCACGATGTGTGCCGCGTCTAGGAGACGCTCCTCCTTGAGGCGACAAATCGTGCACTGCGACTTGTACGCAGGGATCACCCGACCGCGGAATCTGGATTGGTGGACGCGCACGCGCATCTCCCGCACCGCGTATCGACGTTCGATCGGATCTTCGCTCAGTACAGGCTCGCGCTCGTCGAACGGACCCGTCATCGCTCCCTTCGTGACCAGCACCGTTCTGGCAACAGGATCGTCTGCCACGACGAAACAGGGATAGAAAGGCTTGTACCAGCCGGGCCGCGTCCCGACGAAATAGATGATCGGCACCTGGAGCTCGAAGGCCGCTCGAAGCGCGCGGTTGTCGGCGTGATCGACGGAGCCGGTGCGATAGGCGTACAGGACTCCCTCGTCCGTCTCTCGGTCCCCATAAGGCGAGTTGGAGGACGTGTTGATCGACAGCGCAGCGAGCCCTCTCTGAGCCCTAGCCCTGTAGATCCCCTTCATGTGCGAAAGGAACGGCACGCGCGAGCCGCGGAATGGGAAGCCGGCGTCTAGGCCGTCCCTGTACGGGACATCGGCACCGAACTTCGCGCAGAGGACGTCGAGAGAAGCGAAGCACGAACTCCGCACGTCATCGTCGCGCACGGTCGGATCCTCTCGTACGGGCCGCTGACGAGCAAACTGGCGGCGCTAACGACTTTGCTCACGCCCGCGGTGCGTAGCGGTGATGGAGCATGAGCGCATTCCCGTCCGGATCCTCAAAGAACGCCATGTGACAGACGCCGCTGTCGATGGTGTCCGCGCTGAACGTGACGCCGTGTGACTCCAGCTCGCCGCGCACGGCCTCGACGTCGTCGACGTGCAGGGCGATCGGGTTCGGGGCACACTCGAACTCGAGCCCGAACGCTTCTGACTCCATCACCTGGAGCGTGAGGTTGCCGGTCTCGAACTCGCCTCCGGGGTGCTTTCCATAGCGGCTCGTGCAGGGCAGCCCGAGGACGGTGCCGTAGAAGTGGACCGCCGCCTCGAAGTCCTTCGTGCTCAGGTGGACGAAATCGACGCCGGAGACGAGGGGTTCCGAGTCGGTCATCGCTTGACCCTGTACCTGACGTGGGTGACGGCGGGCGAATGGACGACGCGGATCTGTTCGAGCTCGATGCCTTCGAGGTCGTCGAACAGCCGAACGCCCCCGCCGAGCAGGAGCGGGACGATGTGGATTTGCATCTCGTCCATGAGGCCGGCCCTCAGGTACTGCTGGGCGAGCCGCGGTAGTCGAGGATCCATCTTGTCCAACGTCTTGCGGCGTTCCGCCCGCCCCTATCTCCTATCCCTCCAAACGTATTGGGTGAAAGTCGGAGCGGGAGTTAGCTACAGCCCGTGTTCTGCCCGCAGTCCCGGCACGTGTAGCAGCTGCCCGTTCTGACCATGCGGCCGCCGCACTTGGCGCACTCGACTGCATCCTCGTGTGCGTTGAACAGCGCTGCCTGGCCTGGAGGTGCGGCTGCGCCCGCTTCGGCGTCGCCGGCCGGCTCGCCTTGGAGGACTGCGTGCGCCTGGGCTAGCCGGGCCTTCACCTCTGGGCTCATGATGCCGAGTTCCTGCTGCTTGTCGGCGTCCAGGAACTTCTTCCCCATCCAGCGGAAGATGTAGTCGACGATCGACTTGGCGGCCCTGATGTCCGGGTCGTTCGTCAGGCCGGACGGCTCGAAGCGCATGTGGGCGAACTTCGAGACGTAGACCTCGAGCGGCACGCCGTACTGGAGGCCGAGCGAGACCGAGATCATGAACGAGTTCATGAGGCCGGCCAGGGTCGTGCC
>JBPCPR010000255.1:0-5079 GCA_050998925.1 Gaiellaceae bacterium | reverse complement strand
GAGCGCGAGAAGCTGGCCCGCTACCGCCGTGAGCTCGATGCCCTCGGCGGCTGAGGCCTACCTCGAGTCGCTCTCGCCCTGGCCGGAGGAGTTCGGCCTCGGGCGCATGCGCGAGCTGCTGGAGCGCCTGGGGCATCCGGAGCGCCGCTACCCGGCCGTCCACGTGGTCGGGACGAACGGGAAGTCGACGACGGCGAGCATGACCGAGGCCCTCCTTCAGGCGCAGGGGCTCCGCGTCGGCGCGTATCTCTCCCCGCACGTCGTCTCCTGGCGCGAGCGCATCCGGATCGACGGAGCCGAGGTCGACCTGGACGCGCTCGTCGACGCCGTTCGTACTGCTGGAGTGGAAGACGCGACCCAGTTTGAGGTGCTCACGGCCGCGGCCCTCCACGGCTTCGCGGAGGCGGACGTCGCCGTCGCGGTGGTCGAGGCCGGGCTCGGTGGCCGCCTGGACGCGACGAACGTCCTCGACGCGAAGGTCGTCGTCCTCACGAACGTCGGGCTCGACCACTCCGAGCACCTCGGCTCGACCCGGGAGGAGATCGCCGCCGAGAAGCTCGCGGTCGTGCCCGAGGGCGCGACGGTCGTGCTCGGGGAGCCCGAATGGGAGGAGGCGGCGAAGGAGCGTGGGGCCGGCGAGATCGTCTTCGCCCGTGGGAACCGCGAGCTCGCCGTGGCCGCCGCGAGCGCCTTCGTCGGGAAGCCCGTCGAGCCGGGCGCTGCCGACTCGGACGCGCTGCCCGGCAGGTTCGAGCTGATCGGCTCGGCGCCGCTCGAGATCTGGGACGGCGCCCACAACCCGGAAGGCGTTCGCTTCCTGCTCGAGCTCTTGCCGGAGCGCGACTACGTGCTCGTCTGCTCGGTCCTCGCCGACAAAGACGTCGACGCCATGCTCGGCCTCTTCTCGGAGCGCTCGTCACATCTGGTCGCCACGGTCTCCGAGAATCCGCGGGTGTTGCCGGCCCAGGAGCTTGCCCGCCACGGGGCCGCGTACTTCTCGGAAGTGGAAGTCGTCCCCGATCCCGTGCTCGCGCTCCAACGCGCGCGCGAGGTCGCGGGCCCAACCGGGGCCGTTCTCGTCGCCGGCTCGCTCTACCTCCTGACCTCGCTGGCTGCCGTCCGATCGGGCTACGTACCATGGGATACGTTGGCGACCGGATAAGCGTCTACGCCCTGGCGGTGTTCGTGCTCGTCGCGATCGTCGCTCTCGCGTTTGGCGCAGGCTGGCTGGTAGGAAAGGTACTGCTGTGAATTGGATCGTCCTCGCGCAGACCACGACCACCGAGGACGACGCTTTCGGTGGGGTCAGGGACTTCTTCGACTCCGAGATCTGGTTCCTGATCCGGAACGTCGGGATCTTCTTCGTGGTCCTCTTCTGGCTCGCGTCCGCCTTTTGGGTCTACAAGGACGCCCGCCGCCGGATCGAGGACAACGTGCTCCTGTCGACGGCCGTCGCTCTGGGCATCGTCCTGCCATTCCTCGGGGCGCTTCTCTACATGCTCTTTCGGCCGCCGGAGTACATCGAGGACGTCCGCGAGCGCGAGCTCGAGATCAAGGCGATGGAGGAGAGCCTGGACGGAAGCGAGCGCTGCCCGGTGTGCCGGGCTGAGGTGGACGGCTCCTTCCTCGTCTGCCCTGTCTGCACGACGAAGCTGAAGCAGGCCTGCCGCCGCTGCAAGGCGCCGCTCGAGCCGCTCTGGCAGATCTGCCCTTACTGCGAGACGCCGGTCGAGACTCCCAGAATCGTCGAAAATCTCTAGCCTTCGCCGCCGGATGGCGGAGCGCACACTCGTTCTCCTGAAGCCGGACGCCGTCCAGCGGCGGCTCGCTGGTGACATCCTGGCGCGCTTCGAGCGTCGGGGCCTCGATGTGGTCGCTGCGAAGCTGATCCTGGTCGACATGGCGCTGGCTGAGGAGCACTACGCCGAGCACCGCAAGAAGCCGTTCTTCGGTGAGCTGGTCGAGTTCATCACCTCGGCGCCCACGCTCGCGCTCGTGCTCGAGGGGGAGTCCGCGATCAAGGTAGTGCGGTCGACGATGGGCTCGACGAACCCGGCCGAATCGGCTCCCGGGACGATCCGCGGCGACCTCGCGCTCGCGATGCCGGACAACCTCGTGCACGGCTCGGACTCTCCCGAGTCGGCCGAGCGCGAGATCGGGCTCTGGTTCTCGGACGATGAGCTCCTCTGACCTGACGGGCCAGGCTCGCACCAACCGCGAGTTCTGGAACGCCCAGGCTGACAGGTACCAGCGCGAGCACACCGAGTTCATCTCGCACGACGAGCCGCACTGGGGCATGTGGCAACTGCCCGACTCCGAACTTGGCGTCCTCGGCGAGGTGTCCGGTCTCGATGTGTTCGAGCTCGGCTGCGGTGCGGGCCAGTTTGGAATCGTCCTCGCGCGGAAAAGGGCCCGAGTCGTCGGCCTCGACAACTCCGAGCGCCAGCTCGAGCACGCGCGGCGGAACGCGGAGGCGGCCGGTGTCGACATGGAGCTCCACCACGGGAGCGCAGAGAGCCTGCCGTTTGAGGACAGGAGCTTCGACCTTGTCGTCGCCGACCACGGTGCGAACCGCTTCGCGGATCCGTATCTGTGGGTGCCTGAGTCGGCGCGCGTGCTGAGGCCAGGCGGTGCGCTTGCGTTCTGCGGAGGCACTGCCTTCGAGATCGTCTGCCTGCACGACCAGACGGACACCTGGGACGCGACGCTCCACCGACCGTACTTCGGGCTTCACAAGCGCGTGTTCGACGACCAGGACGGGGTAGTCGTCGAGTTCGAGCTCGGCTACGGGGACTGGATCCGGCTCTTCCGCCGGAGCGAGCTCGAGGTCGAGGCGCTGATCGAGGTACAGCCGCCCGAGGGCGCGACATCGACCTACAGGACGGATGAGGAAACCGCCTGGGCCCGACGCTGGCCGATGGAGCAGATCTGGAAGGTCCGGAAACCCTGACCCTTTCCGAGCACGCGCAGCGAAACCGCGAGGTCTGGGCCGAGACTGCGGTGGAGTTCAAGGAGCCGGGCCAGCGCAACTGGGCGCAGCCCGAGATCACCTGGGGGATCTGGCACGTGCCCGAGTCGGAGGTCGGAGCGCTCCCGGTGCTCGAGGGCAAGGACGTCGTCGAGCTCGGCTGCGGCACGGCGTACTTCTCCTCCTGGCTCGCGCGGCGTGGAGCGAACGCGGTCGGCGTCGACCTGAGCCCGGAGCAGCTCGCCACCGCGCGCGAGCTCCAGGTGGAGCACGGGATCGAGTTCCCGCTGATCGAGGCCAGCGCCGAGGACGTCCCGCTGCCCGCGGAGAACTTCGACGTGGTGCTCTCGGAGTACGGAGCCTCGATCTGGGCGGACCCGTTTCTCTGGATTCCGGAGGCCGCGCGACTCCTCCGGCCGGGTGGACAGCTCGTCTTCCTGACTAACGGGCTGTTCCTGGAGCTCGCCTGGCCCGTCGAGAGCAACAAGGTGGGCGAGAAGCTCGTCTACGATTACTTCGGGTTCCACCGGCTCGAGGATCCGAGCGACGGCTCCATCGTCTTCCAGCTTCCCTACGGCGACTGGATCCGCCTCTTCCGGGCCAACGGACTCGAGGTTGAGGATCTGATCGAGCTGCAGGCGCCCGAGGGCGCCGATCCGGGACGATGGGACTTCGTGACGAACGAGTGGGCGCGGAAGTGGCCCTCCGAGGAGATCTGGAAGGCGCGCAAGCGAGACTGAGCCGTGTCCGTCCCGCCGGCGCCGCCCCTTCTCCTTGCTTCGACGTCGCCGCAGCGGCGGGCTATCCTCGCCCAGCTCGGGATTCCGTTCGACGTCGTCCCGCCACGATACGAGGAGCACGACGATCCAGGCGCCGAGCCGGTGGATCTGGTCAGGTTGCACGCGCGGGGAAAGGCTCGCTCGCTCGCGGGCGAGGCGGGCGACAGGCCGGTGCTCGGAGTCGACACGACCGTCGTCTCGGACGACCGCGTCTTCGGAAAACCAGCCGGGCCGGAGGAGGCCGTCGAGATGCTCGAGGCGCTGGCGGGGAAGACGCACGAGGTCGTCTCGGGCCTCTGTCTCGCGACGCCAGGCTGGGAGCTCGTCGAGCACGCCGTGACGCGCGTCAGCTTCCGGGAGCTCACCGCCCGCGACCTGGCCGCGTACGTGGAGACGCGTGACTGGGAGGGGCGGGCGGGTGCCTATGCGATCCAGGGAGTCGGCGCGTCGTTCGTCGAGCGGATCGAGGGCGACTACCTGAACGTGGTCGGCCTGCCGGCCGCGCTTCTAGTCCGTCTGCTAGCCGAACGCTTCCCGGGCCTCTACGGGTTCGGCTAGCCGTCAAGGACATGTCCCGGGGCCTGGCCCCGGGACATGTCTGCCAGGGTCCTGTCTCAGGTACGCGCGGGCCGTAGGTCGTCCACAAACGCGCGGAATCGTCGCCGTGCCGCGACCTGGTCGGCTCCAAAGTGGCTGAGAACGTCGTTCACGGTGAGGAAGCGCGGAGGTGTAATCTCGCCGATCGTTGCTCGGTAGCTGCTCCATGGCCACTGCCCTGGGTCGGTGCAGAGCCCAGCGCGCACCGGATTCAACGGGAGATAACGGCAGAGCTCGAAGAAGTGCCATTCGCTTTCAACGAGCACGTGATGAAACCGGCGCTCGAACAGGTGGCCCTCGAACCCGTGGCGGGCGTTGAAGGACTGAGCGTAGAGCCCGTTCAGACGCTGCATCCCGCGAGAGAGGTTCGGTTGCGGTGTCTCGACCAGGAGATGAAAGTGGTTCGTCATCAGACAGTAGGCAGCGCAGTGCCACCCGCAGCGCAGGCAAACGTCTCCGAGGAGCTCGAGGAACCGCCAGCGGTCGTGGCTGTCCGCGTAGATGTCCATCCGACGGGTCCCTCGAGCGATGACGTGGTAGATCCCATCGGCGACTAGGTGACGGGGAGCTCGCGGCACGAGTTGAACCTAAGCCAGTGAGGCAGCGCAGGGCGCCCGCCCGCGTGCTTCTCCACAGACTGGTTCCACAGCCGGGACATGTCCCGGGGTCCGACCCCGGGACATGGCCTCACAGACCCCGGGACCTGGCTTCACCGGACGGGGCTTTCCGGCTCTC
>JBPCPR010000240.1:0-2897 GCA_050998925.1 Gaiellaceae bacterium | reverse complement strand
GTCGGGGAGCGAGCGGATCGCGTCGAGTCGCGCGAGCTTCGCTCGGCGCTCGACGAGCGCGCCTGAGCCTCCGCGCGCAGAGCATCCCGCGCCTGCACCTCCGATAGCCTCAGCCTCATGCAGGTGAGCCAACCTTGAGCCGTGCGCTCGAGCGAATTTCGACCGGACCCATCGTCGTTGCCGACGGCGGGACGGGCGCTCTTCTCTCGACTCGGGTAGCTCGCCTGCGCTGCCCCGAAGAGGCGAACCTGAAGGCGCCCGAGACCGTCGTCGGAGTCCACCTTGCCTTCATCCGCGCCGGCGCAGAGCTGATCGAGACCAACACGTTCGGGGCCAACCGGCGGAAGCTGTCCGGGAACCTGCTGGACGACCGCATCGCAGAGATCGTCGAGAACGGCGTCAAGCTCGCCCGCGAGGCGCGCGACGTCGCCGGGACGCCGGTCCTGATCGCCGGCTCGATCGGCCCGCTCGGAGACCTCGAAGGGACGAGCGGAGCTGAGGACGCGCTCGACGTCTTCTCCGAGCAGGCCCGCCTGCTCGAGGGGCGGGGCGTCGATCTCTTCATGGTCGAGACGTTCTTCGACCTGGCCGAGCTCGTGACGGCGATCGAGGCGGTGCAGGGAGTGTCCTCGCTTCCGATCGTCGCTCAGCTCACGTTCGACGAAGACGCCGAGACGCTCGCGGGCGTGTCCGCGGCCCAGGCCGTCGAGCGCCTGCAAAGCCTGGGGGTGGCCGCGATCGGCGCCAACTGCGGGCTGGGCCCGCAGGCCGCGCTCGCCGCGCTCGCCGAGATGTCGAGCCTCGTCGGCGACAACGGGCTGATGCTGACCGCCCAGCCGAACGTCGGCCTCCCGAGCCGCTCGGACGGTCGCATCGTCTATCCGAACGCGACGCCGGACTACTTCGCCGAGTTCGCCGCACAGGCCAGCGCCCTCGGCGCCCGGATCGTAGGCGGCTGCTGCGGCACGATGCCGGCGCAGATCGCGGCGATTCGGCAGGCCGTGGAAGAGGAGAGGCAGCCGCGGGTGTTCTTCGAGGCCCTCGAGCGGGACGTGGTCGTCCCCGTCGTCCGCCGGGCGGAGCAGACGCTCCTCTGCCGCATGCTCGAGGCCGGCGAGTGGGTGGTCTCGGTCGAGCTCGACCCGCCCAAGGGGACGAACATGGAGAACATGCTCCGGGTCTCGACGGCGCTCAGGGACTCGGGCGCCGTGCACGTAGTCGACATCAACGACAATCCCATGGCTCGCGCACGGCTTTCCGCCCTCGTTGCCGCAGCCGCGATCGAGCGCGTCGTCGGCCTCGAGACGATTCCCCACGTGACTCCGCGCGATGCCTCGATCATGGGCCTCCAGTCCCAGCTCCTGGGCGCGCATGCGGACGGGATCCGGAACGTTCTGGCGGTCACCGGAGACCCGCCGCACGTCGGCGACTACCCGGGCTCCCACGGCGTCTACGAGGTCGACTCTATCGGGCTCACCGCCGTCCTCACTCGCCTGAACGAGGGGGAGGACTATGCGGGCAAGTCGATCGACGCGCCGACTTCCTTCTACATCGGGGTCGCCGTCAACCCCTCCGCCGAGGACCTGACCCGCGAGGTGGAGCGCTTCCGGGAGAAGGTCGAAAACGGGGCGCACTTCGCGATGACCCAGGCGCTCTTCGACCTCGAGTACCTCGATCGCTTCCTCGACGCGATCGGTGGCGAGCCGCCGATTCCGCTCCTGGTCGGGATCTGGCCCGTCCGGAGCTACTCCCTCGCCTACCGCCTGCACAACGAGGTGCCCGGGATCGTGATCCCGGAGGCCGTTCAGCGCCGGCTCGCCGACGCGGAGCCGGATGCGGCCTCCGTCGGGCTCGACATCGCCCGCGGTCTTGCGGATGGCGCCCGAACGCGCGCGGCCGGGATCTACGTGATTCCGCCCTTCAAGGAGCCCGAGGCCGCGCTGGACCTCCTGGTCTAGGGCGAAATGTAGAATCGCACCCATGGCCGAGCTCGGCACCATGCGCGTGAAGAGCGGCCTCGCCGAGATGCTGAAAGGCGGGGTGATCATGGACGTCACGAACGCCGAGCAGGCCCGGATCGCCGAGGATGCGGGAGCGGTGGCCGTCATGGCGCTCGAGCGCGTTCCGGCGGACATCCGCAAGGAAGGCGGGGTGGCGCGGATGGCCGACCCGACGAAGATCGTCGAGATCCAGGAGGCGGTGACGATCCCCGTCATGGCGAAGGCGCGCATCGGCCACTTCGTGGAGGCGCAGATTCTCGAGGCGCTCGAGGTCGACTACGTGGACGAGAGCGAGGTCTTGACCCCGGCCGATGAGGAGCACCACATCGACAAGTGGAAGTTCCAGATCCCATTCGTCTGCGGCTGCCGAAACCTCGGGGAGGCGCTCCGGCGCATCAACGAGGGTGCGGCGATGATCCGGACGAAGGGCGAGGCGGGGACCGGCGACATCGTCAACGCCGTGCGCCACATGCGTGCCGTCTTCGGCGCGATCAGGCGGCTCGGCTCCCTCGACGAGAACGAGCTCTACACGGAGGCGAAGAACGTCCAGGCGCCGTTCGAGCTGATCCGCTGGGTGGCCGAGAACGGCCGCCTGCCGGTCGTCACTTTCACCGCCGGCGGCATCGCGACACCCGCCGACGCAGCGCTCTGCATGCAGCTCGGCGCTGACGGCGTCTTCGTGGGCTCGGGGATCTTCAAGAGCTCGGAGCCGTCGGAGCGCGCGAAGGCGATCGTCGAGGCGACAACGCACTACTCCGACCCGGAGATTCTCGCCCGGGTCTCGACGGGCATGGGTGAGCCGATGCGAGGCCTCGACGCCACGGCGCTCCCGCATGAAGAGCTGCTCGAAGCTCACGGCTGGTAAGTCACACCCTGGGCTCGAACCGGTTCACACAC
>JBPCPR010000222.1:0-3909 GCA_050998925.1 Gaiellaceae bacterium | reverse complement strand
GGTCGGCGACGGCATCTACGTGACGCGGCTCCACTACGTGAACCTCGTCGACCCGCGGGAGGGCCTGATCACCGGCATGACGCGAGACGGGACGTTCCGGATCGAAGGCGGCCGCGTGACGCAGCCGCTCGCCAACCTGCGCTTCACGACGTCCTTCCCGGAGCTCGCCGCCTCCCTGCTCGGCCTGGGGCGGGACGTGATGCTCGTGAACGGGAGCGATTTCTACGGAGAGCGGTATCCCTTCGGATCCCTCGTGCCGGCGGTCGCGACGGGGGCCTTCACGGTGGTCGGGACCGGCTCCGGGCCAGGCCTCTGACGCCACGCACGGACCTCGCTGCTCTAGCAGGAGGATTGGTGGAACGTCGCTCGTCGTCGGGGTGCGATGGTCGTTCCGAGGCAAGGACGCAGGGAGTGCCGATAGCAGCGCTATCGGTGCGAATGAGGACGCAGTCTCGGGGCGAGCAGCGCGGCCCGGCGGCACAGCGCTCGTTTCGCCAAGCCCTCCTGCTAGAGCAGCTAGAGCATGTAGAAGAGCGCGATCGTCGTGATCGTGAAGACCACTCCGACCAAGACCGTCAGGCGCGTCAGGTTGCGCTCGACGATGTGCTGGCCGCCCTGTGAGGCGGGCGTGTAGCCAAGGCCGCCGAAGCCGGCGTCTCGCCCCGAGTGCATGAGGACGAGCACGACCATGAAGATCGAGACGAGGACATGGAAGGCCGCAACGACTCCGAGCACGGGCTCAGGATAGCGAGCCATCGTCGACCGCCGCTTCGCGGATCGCCTCGACGAGCTCGGCCGCGATCCGGTCCTTGCTGACGTAGCCGGCGGCCCCCGCCTCGCGCGCCCGCTCGAGGTCCTCCTTCGCGTTCGAGCCCGTGACGACGAGGACGCGGGTACCGGGCGCACGCTGCCGGATCGACCGTGTGGCCTCGAATCCGTCCAACACAGGCATGCTGACGTCCATCAAGACTACCTCGGGCTCGAGCTCCACGGCGCGCTCGACAGCTTCGAGGCCGTTGGGCGCCGTCGCGACTACGTCGATCCCGTGCTCCGTCTCGAGCAGCGCCCGCAGCGCGTCAACGAAGAGGCTGTGATCGTCCGCGATCAGGACCCGGACCGTAGCGGCGGCCATTCCTGCGCACCTTAGCCGAGAAAGAGTTGGATTTCGACAGGTTTCAGCCGGGGCGGGCCCGGCGCGCGATCTCGAGACCGCTCTGCACACCCACGTGCTCGACCTGGAGGGTCGTGTGGTCGAGTCCGAAGCGCTCGCGGAGGAGGCTCTCCAGCTCGAGCCGGATCCTGTGGCAGTCCCCGCCCGGCTCCACGAGCACGTGGGCCGACAGGGCAGGAAAGCCGCTGGTGACCGTCCAGACATGGAGGTCGTGCGTCTCCACCACGCCGGGGTGCCCGGCAATCGCCCCGCCCACGTCCGCCGGTGGAGCAGACTCGGGCGCCGCCTCGAGGAAGATGCGCCCTGACTCCTTCAGCAGCGTGTAGCTCGCCAGGAACATGAGGCACGCCACGAGCAGCGAGGCAACCGGGTCGAACCGGTCCCAGCCGGTGAGGAGGATGAGCCCGCCAGCGAGCGCAGTCCCGGCGAACGCGGCCAGGTCGGTGGCGATATGGAGATAGGCGCCGCGGACGTTCAGGCTGTCCCGGCGGGCGCGCGAGAGGAGGGCGAGCACGGCGAGGTTGACCGCGATGCCGGCCAGCGCGACGACCAAGACGATGCCGCCACGCACTTCCGGCGGCTCCACCAGGCGCCGGCTGCTCTCGAACAGGATCCAGACACCGAGCAGAGCGAGCGTGATCCCGTTCGCCTGCGCTGCGAGGATCTCGGCTCGGCCGAAGCCGAACGTCCAGCGACCGCGCGCTGGGAGCTTCGCCGCCCAGGCCGCCAGGAGCGCCAGTGCCAGTGCAGAGGCGTCGGTCAGCATGTGCGCGGCGTCGGCCAGGAGCGCGAGCGAGCGAGAGACCACCGCGAAGACGACCTCCACGACCATGAAGGCGAGGATCAGCGCCAGCGAGACGGCGAGCAGGCGCCGGTCGTCGCCGGCCGTGGGGCCGTGATCATGGCCGTGGTGCATGGGGTCTATTTTGCCGCCCGCTCCAGGACGGCCTCGATGCGCTCGGCCTGAAGCAAGACGTCGTGGGCCGAAGCGGCGGTGCGCGCAGCGTGATTCGGACGGGGGAGCGCCGCTGCCCGGCGTAGCCCGTCCGCGATCGCCTCGACGCTCAGCGGGTCGACCAGGACGCCGGACTCGGCGCTCACGAACTCGGGTGGCCCTCCGACCTCGGTTGCAACGACGGTGCGCTCGCCCGCCATCGCCTCGAGCAACGCCTGCCCGAACGGCTCCACCAGGCTCGGCTGGCAGAGGACGTCACACGCGGAGACCCAGGCGGCGACCTCGTCGTGTGGGACGCGGCCGGCCAGGCGCACTCCCGGACGGCCCTCGAGGCGCGGTCGCAACGGGCCGTCGCCGACGAAGCAGAGGCTGCCGCGACCCACACGCTCGAAGGCCTCGGCCAGCCGGAGGACGTTCTTTCGCTCGTCGAGCCGTCCCACGCAGAGATAGAAGGGCTCGTCTCCCTGCCAGCCGAGGTGTGCCCTGGCCTCCGTCGCGTCGCGGCCGCGGAAGCGGTTCAGGTCGACGCCGCTGTCGATCACCTCGATCCGGCCTTCGAGGAAGGGGAGCTTGCGGAGCAGCTCGCGTCGCAGGTAATCGGACACGGCAACAACCGTGTCCGCCCGTTCTACGGCGAGCGCCGTCAGCCGGCGCACGCCCCGAATCCCGTCCACGTTTCGGACATCGCGGCCGTGTGCGGTCAGCACCAGACCGGCGCCGGCGATCCGCGCCGCGGCAGCGGCGGCGAGCCCCGCCGGGACGAGGTAGTGCGCGTAGACCACCTCCGGGTGAAAGGTGCGCGCAGCCCGTAGGGCACTAGCCGCCAGGCGGACCTGCTTCGCAAGCCCCCCGGATCTGCGATCGGAGACGGCGTAGAGGATCTCGTGCCCGCGCGCCTCGAGCGCTTCTGCAATCTGCTTCACAAAGACGCCGTAGTCTGGCTCCTCGTGCTCAGGAAACATCGATGAAACAAGAAGAATCCGCAAATTTTTGACTCTTGTCAGGGATCGCCCGAACGGGGGACGCTGTACTTCACCGCCCCCGCTACACCTAGTGCATGAGCGCAACTCTTTCAGGAAGCATCGACGTCGCCGCTGTCGAGGCGCACCTGGGGCGCTATGTGGTCTCGTGTCCACTCTGTAAAGCCGTCGACCGCATGAGTGTTGCGAAGCACCTGTGCGGACTCGAGGCGTGCGACGGAGCGGACGACGAGGTGCCCGTGGTGCTCGTGGTCTGCCGACGCTGTGGCTACCTGATGCCGCTGGCCGCCGACCGCATCGACGGCGCCGATCCGCTCGCCGCGTAGCGGCGGCGCTGGCCCGGCCGACGCCGGTTCAAACCGACCTGCGAGGTCGCCGTCGGCCCGCCCGAAGAACGACTCGACGCCGCCGGCGCAGAGCCCGCCGGGCGCCGCCTCGCCGGTTCGGCACTGCCGCTCTAGGCGGCGCGGATGTAACGCCGCTCGGACTCACGGTCGAGCCGGTCTTCTGCCCGCGCGCGGGCGATGATCTCGTCGGCGGGGCCGAAACGTGCGTGCACCTGGGCACGTCGCAGCTCGGTCCAGAGCTCCTCGATCAGCTCGGAGAGCTCGACCGCCTGCGCCGACTTGACCGCATCATGCTGGTCGGACAGGTCTTCCCAGATCTCGGCGCGGCGCTCTGTGGCCTGATCGAGATCCCTGCGGATATCATTTGGCGTTCTCATTACTCTTGAGAACGAAGCGGCTGACCCCGACATTCCCGTCAGCGACCCGTCGCGGAGAAGTGCTGGTAGTCCTTTGGAG
>JBPCPR010000211.1:0-8567 GCA_050998925.1 Gaiellaceae bacterium | reverse complement strand
GAATCTGTGCGCCCCGACCACGCAAAAGCCCCGCTGGTGCGGGGCTTTTGCATTACCGGCCTGGCCGCCCGATCGCTCTGCCGTTACCGCAGGGCGCGAACCGATCGTGCCAGGGGAGGAGTAACGCGGCTTTTCCGCGCCGCCTCGGGATCGATGGTGACCGCCCGCATGCGCGGGGTCTTGACGAGAATGGTGTCGGCCATGAGCCCGAGCGGGGGGGCGTTGTGCTCCGTACCCTGCGGCGCGACTCGAAGGCCTCGAGCACGTGCGAAGTCCACGATCGCAGCGACGTCGGCAGCGGCCTCCGGGAGAGCCACCGCGGCGGGCTGTTGATCGAAAGCGAGATTCCACGCCTGACGGGCCTCGTCCCACTCGAGGTCGCCGGGAACGAACACGTCGCCGACGAGCCGCGTCCGCAGGGACGAGACCTCGACGGCCAGCCTGTGTCTCTGGGTGCGGCAAGCCCTACGGGGGCGAGCTCGACCTGAGACGACGAGACCGTGAGGCCTCCCCCGTTCGAGCGATGGCAGCGGCCCGCCCGCGCGGGATACTCGCCTCCGGTTCGCGCGAGGCCGGGTCGGCTGCGGCGATCCGGCTTCGCAGGAATCCCTCACGCGGGCAACCCGGGTTAGGGTCTCTCCATGAGCGCGAAGATCGCGATCCTCGGGGCGGGGAAGATCGGCGAGGCCCTTGTCGCAGGTCTCGTCTCCTCGAAGTGGTGCCCGCCGGGCCGAATCGTCGTCACCGCGCGAAGCGACGACCGGCTGCGGGGCCTCGCGGAGCGCTACGGCGTGCAGGCGACGGCCTCGAACCGCGAAGCGGCCGCCGACGCGCCCATCGTCGTGATCGCGGTCAAGCCTCAAGACATCGAGGCGCTCCTGGCAGACGTCCACGACGTCCTGACGTCGAACCAGACCGTGATCTCGATCGCGGCGGCGATCCCCACGGCTCTGATCGAGAGCCACCTGACGAACGCGGTGCCCGTCGTCCGCGCGATGCCGAACACGCCCGTCACGGTTCACGAGGGGATGGCGGGCATCGCCGCCGGGACGCACGCGGCCGAGGAGCACCTCGCACAGGCCGAGGAAGTGCTGGCGCACGTCGGCCGGTCGGTGCGCGTTCCGGAGAACTACATGGACGCGGTCACAGCCGTCTCCGGCTCGGGCCCCGCCTACTTCGCGCTCCTGGCGGAGTCCATGATCGAAGCCGGGATCCTGCTCGGGCTCGGGCGAGAGATCGCCACCGATCTCGTGGTGCAGACGATGCTCGGTACGGCCAAGCTCCTCCGGGACGAGAAGATGCATCCCGTCGAGCTCCGCGAGATGGTCACGTCCCCCGGCGGCACGACGATCGCAGCCATCCGCGAGCTGGAGCAGGCCGGCGTGCGGGCTGCCTTCCTGAACGCGATCCAGGCGGCCATGAACCGCTCGAAGGAGCTAGCCGAAGGCGGATAAGGGATCGACCGCGGCGCCGCGCACCCTGACCTCGAAGTGGAGATGCGGCCCGGTCGAATGGCCCGAGGATCCCACCAAGCCGATCTGATGGCCGGCGCCGACCCGCGTGCCGACGCGCACGTCGATCCGGGAGAGGTGCGCGTACATCGTCCTGACCCCGCGCCCATGCGCGATCGACACGATGTAGCCGAGGCCCCCGGGCATCCACGCGGCGTAGGAGACGCGACCGTAGCGAGCCGCCGCAACGCCGGTTCCCGAACGGGCCGGAAAGTCGAGCCCGGTATGGAAGCGTGAGCCGCGCGGGCCGAACCTGTCTCCCGGGCCGGTGTAGAGCGGGCGCACGAGGAGGAGGGGCGAGCGCGGTGGAGGGGATCCAAGCGCCGCAAAGGTGGCGGGCCCGGCGACGCCGTCCGCGCCAAGCCTCGCCCAGCGCTGGAAGCGGTGGAGCGCTCGGTCGGTGCGCCCTCCGAAGGCACCGTCGAAGGAGCCGGAGGGAAATCCGTGCCAGGCGAGGAGGAACTGGAGCTGCGAGACGTCGAAGCCGACCCGGCCCTGCGTGAGGCTGCGCCTGCCCAGGAGCGGGCGTCCGTACCGGCCGAGGGAGCGCCGGGTCACCCGCCCGGCGATTCCGTCCACGGAGAGGCCACGGGTGCGCTGGAACCGAACGACGGCGCGCCGCGTTCCAGGGCCGTAGTAACCATCGATCGTGCCGCGGTAGAAGCCCTTGACCTGGAGCGCGACCTGGAGCGCGGCGACGCGAGCGCTCCCGGCCGCCTGGGCCGGAGTGGCGACGAGCAGGGTGCCGAGAGCGAGCGCGAGCGCGATGAACGTCCTGGGACGCACCGGACCGAGGGATTTCGACCTGCTCCACGCCGCTCCTGCGGGCGGCGAGAATCCCTTACAGGATCACATCGGCGCCGCAGCCGAACACGAGGGCGGGCTCGACCCCCTCGCGATCGACGCCGCGGAGCGAGATGTGCGAGAGGTCGACCTCGATTCCGGGCCAATCCCCGAGCCCGAGCGCCTTCGCGCCCTCGGAGGAGCCGATCTCGAGCAACTCGGAGTGCGAGACGACGTTCCGCCGCAGCTCCTGGCGGCGCGCAATGCCCTCGAGCTCCCGCAGCTCCTCGAGCGGGTCGATGCGAACATTCGAGTCCGAGCCGATGCAGAGACCGATTCCGCGCTCCCTGATCCTCCCCACGGGCACGAACCCGTCGCCGAGATTCGCCTCGGTCGTCGGGCACACGCAGATGCGCGCGCCCGCCGCCGCTAGAAGGTCGAGCTCGGCGTCGTCCGCGTGGGTGCCGTGCACGATCGTCGTCAGCGGCCCGAGGCAGCCGGTCTCTGCGAGGAGCTGGATCGGTCGAAGCCCGTGCTCGGCCAGACACTCCTCGATCTCGCGCGGCTGCTCGTCGGCATGAATGTGGAGCACGAGCTCCTCTCGCTCTGCATAGCGGCCGATCTCCCGGAGCCAATCCACCGGACACGCACGCACGGAATGGGGTGCGACGCCGACGCATGCGCCCTCGGCGCGGAGCTCCTCGACCTGCGCCAGGTAGGCGGCTGGGGACTCCTGGCGGAACCGGTCGATCCCGCCGCGGCCGTAGGCAGCCAGCAGGAGCACGAGCTCGACGCCCGCAGCCCGGGCAGCCTCGACCGCCGCCTTCGCCTCGGGAAGCCCGACGTAGTGGAACTCGCCGGCGGCCGTGTACCCGGCCGCCCGCATCTCGCTGTACACAGATTCGTACACAGCCCGGACATGTCCCGGGGTCAGACCCCCGGCCAGGTCCAGCATGGACTCGCGCCACGCCCAGAAGTCTCCGCCCTCGGCTCGACCGCGCAGCGCACGTTGAAAGGCGTGGCTGTGGGCGTTCACGAAGCCGGGAAGCGCAAGCCGCTCGGGCACCGCGCGAGGCTACCATTCGCTGCCAATGCGACCTTACGACTCGATCCAGAGCACCTCTCGGTCACGAGGCCGTTAATGGCGACGCGCGCGGTCTCCGCACCACTCGCGAACCTTCCGAACGCGCTGACCATCCTTCGCCTGGCGCTCATCCCGCTCTTCGTCGTCCTGGTGCTCGGAACGGAGGGCGAGGGGAGCTACCTGGCTGCCGCGGTCTTCGCGTTCGCGGGCGCGACCGACCAGTTGGACGGCTGGCTCGCCCGACGCTGGAACGTGGAGTCGACTTTCGGGCGACTCGCCGACCCGCTTGCCGACCGGCTCATGATCGATGCCGCGGTCGTTCTGCTCTGGCTCGACGGTCGGTTGCCGTGGCCGGCGCTAGTCGTGATCCTCGTTCGTGACGCGGCGCTGATCGGCGGGTATGGACTCGCCATGACGCGTGGCTACGAGCTCTCTGTGAGCTGGCTCGGCAAAGCCGGAACCTGGGTCCTCTACGCGGCCCTGACCGGTATGCTCGCCTCCGACGAGGGAACGACGTGGGCGCTGGCGCTCTTCTGGAGCGGCCTGGCGGTCGCCATGGTCGCCGCCCTCCTCTATGCCGTCACGGCACCCAGGAGCTTCGGAGGATGAAGGCCGTCGTCATGGCCGGAGGAGAGGGAACCCGCCTGCGGCCGCTCACGTCGAACCAGCCGAAGCCGATGGTGCCCATCGTCGGCAAGCCCTGCATGGAGCACATCGTCGAACTCCTGAAGCGGCACGGTTTCGAGGACATCGTCGTCACCGTCGCGTTCATGCCGCAGGTGATCCGGAGCTACTTCGGAGCGGGGGAGGCCCATGGCGTCCAGATCCGCTACTCGGTGGAAGAGTCGCCGGCGGGCACGGCCGGCTCGGTGAAGCTCGCGGAAGAGGCACTTGACGAGCCGTTCGTCGTCATCTCCGGCGATGCGCTCTGCGACATCGACCTCGGGGCGCTCGTCCGCTTCCACGAGGAAAAGGGCGCCGCGGTCACGATCGGCCTGAAGAGCGTCGAGAATCCGCTCGAGTTCGGGATCGTCGTCACCGACGGCGACGGACGGATCGAGCGCTTCCTCGAGAAGCCGTCGTGGGCCCAGGTCTTCACGGACACGATCAACACGGGCATCTACGTGGTCGATCCCGAGGTCTTGCGCCACATCCCCACCGACCGCCCGTACGACTTTTCGAAGGAGCTCTTTCCACATCTGCTCGAGATGGGCCGGCCGCTGTACGGCTACGTCGCGGACGGCTACTGGCAGGACATCGGCAACCTCGACCAGTACCGGCAGGCCAACTTCGACGTCCTGGACGGGAAGGCGGACTTGAACGTCGAGGGCATTCGCCTGCGCGGCAACGTCTGGATCGGCGAGGGCGTCGACCTCGACGACCTGGAGTCCGTCGAGGGGCCGGCGTTCATCGGGAACTACTGCCACATCGCTCCACATGCGACGGTCGGGGCCTACTCGGTTCTCTCGTCGAGCGTCGTCCTACGCGAGCATGCCCGCACCTCTCGCTCGGTCATCGACGCGGGAACCTACATCGGCCGGAGCGCCCATCTCGAAGGATCGATCGTGGGGCGCATGTGCGACATCCGACCCCATGTCCGCCTGCACGAGGGCGTCGCCGTCGGAGACCAGTCGACGATCGGAGACCAGAGCGTCGTCCTGCCTGGCATCCGCATCTATCCGTTCAAGGAAGTGGAGTCCGGCACCCAGGTCGACAGCAACCTGATCTGGGAGTCCCGGGCCTCGAGCACGATCTTCGGCCGGGAGGGGATCTCGGGTCTCATCAACGTCGACCTGACGCCCGAGATCGCGCTTCGGCTCGGAATGGCGCTCGGCACGGTGTTGAAGCGCGGCGCCCGTATCGTCACGAGCCGCGAGGCTCCGCCCTCCTGCCGCCTCCTCCGTCGCGCCGTCCTGACCGGGATCAACGCAACCGGGGTTCACGTCGCCGATCTCCGGGTGATGCCTTCGGCGGTGACCCGCCATCTGCTGAAGAGCGAAGGCTTCGAAGCGGGCGTGCACGTCCGCCAGAGCGCGGTCGACCCGGAGGCGGTCACCCTCCAGATCTACGAGCCGCCCGGGGTCGAGGTATCGAGCGCGTTCATGAAGGAGGTCGAGAAGAACTTCAGCCGCCAGGAGTTCCGGCGGAGCGCCTGGGACGGCGTCGGGGAGATCCGCTACCCCGCCCGGGCCTCCGAGAGCTACGCCCAGGACCTGCTCGCCACGCTCGACACCGCTGCGATTCGCTCCCGGGGATTCCGCATCGTAATCGGCTATTCGTACTCGTCGGCCTCACTCGTGGTCCCGCTCGTCCTCGGCGACCTCGGTGTGGAGATCGTCGCATCGCAGGCCTATGTCCGCGAGCTCAGCACGTCGCCGGCCCGCGCCACCTTGGCAGAGTCGCTCGGCCAGGTAAAGCGGCTCGTCTCTGCCGTCGGCGCGGACTTCGGCGTCGCCTTCGACGGCGCAGCGGAGCGCCTCTACCTCGTCGACGAACGCGCACGCGAGGTCGCGGTCGAGCAGGAGCTCCTGCTCTTCCTGAGCCTCATCGCCTCGAACGGGCGGCGTGGCCGCCTCGCGTTCCCGGTCACGGTTACGAGCCTCGTCGAGGAGATGGTGAAAGGGTCGGAGCTCGAGGTTCAGCGGACGCCTGCGTCCCTCGCGGCCCTGACGCGCGCCTCCGCCGAGGACGGCGTCGTCTTCGCCGGTTCCGCGGCCGGTGGCTTCGTGTTCCCCGAGTTCCTTCCCGCCTACGATGGCATCACGAGCCTCTGCAAGCTCTTGGAGCTGCTCGCCCCTGGGCGCCAGCCCCTCTCGGAGCTCGTGGACGCTCTCCCGCGGTCGCGGGTCGTCCACCGCCAGGTCCGCTGCCCCTTCTCCCGCAAGGGTGCAGTGATGCGGATCCTGACGGATCGGGTGCGCGACAAGACCGTCGACGTCACCGACGGCATCAAGGTCTACGAGGACGGCGGCTGGGCACACGTCCTCCCGGACCCGGCGGAGGCGCTGGTCCACGTCTATGCGGAAGGGGCGAGCGACGAGGAGGCGGCGAGGCTCGAGGACGAGTACACCGCACTCGTCGAGCGGATCATCTCGGGCGCGGAGGAAGAGGAGGGCACCTAGAACGCATCCTCAACCCTCAAGTCGAGGTTGATAGATTGCCGGTTCGATGGTTTACTACAGGGAGCCCGTCCACGACCCAGAGACCGGAGGGCAAGCGTGGAAGCTCTTCCCGACCTTCAAACCGTTTCCGATACCGAGCTGCGTGACCTGATCGACCAGCTCGTGGAGGAGGAGCATCAGGTTTCGTACCGGCGCAGAATCCTCCACGGGAAGAGCGACATCCTGAAGGCCGAGCTCCAGTCGCGCCTGCACCGGCAGGTGGGGGAAGGTCAGGGGCCGCTCTACGAGGTCGACGTCGACAAGCTTGCCGCGATCCTCGCCTCGAAGGCGGCGCCTCCGAACCCGGACGAGTAGCGCCCGGTGACCCATGTGCACTGCGCCGAATGCGGCTTCCAGAACCCGGAAGCCGCCAACTACTGCTCGAAGTGCGGGGCGCTCCTCATCAAGGACGAGCCGGGAGGATCGACGACCATGACGTACGCACCTGAGGACTTGGTCGACGAGGAAGGCGAACCGCTCTCGGAGCTTCGAATCGAGGGAACAGCTCTCGTCGTTCGCTCGGGCGGCGGTCGCGCAGGCGAGACGTTCCCCCTCGACGGCGCCCGCGTCGAGATCGGCCGGTCACCCGACGCCCCGGTCTTCCTCGACGACGTGACGTTCTCGCGCTCGCATGCCATGCGCGTGCGCGACGACGTCGGCTACACGATCGAGGACGCAGGCAGCCTGAACGGGACCTACGTCAATCGGCGCAGGGTCGAGAAGGCCAAGCTCGAAGATGGGGACGAGGTGCAGATCGGCAAGTACCGGCTGACCTACCTGGAGCACTGATGGCGACCTCCACGTACTCGCAGGAGACGCCCGGCCGGCCGCTCACGATCGGCGCCGTCCGCAGGCGCCTGCGCGCAGAGTTTGCGGACATCTCGATCTCGAAGATCCGCTACCTCGAGGACCAGGGTCTCCTGACACCCCGCCGGACACAGGGGGGATACCGTCTCTACACCGAGGAGGACGTGGAGCGCCTTGAGACGATCCTACGACTCCAGCGGGACGAGTTCCTGCCGCTTCGTGTCATCCGTCAGGAGCTCGACGCCCCCGGAGCCGTGAAGCGCGAGCGCCGGCGAGGGGCCGATTTCGGCCTGCGCGCGCCCGAGCCCGAGCTCGACCTGGGCACGCTCTGCGAGCGCGCGAGCGCCGACGCGGGATTCGTCCGCGAGCTCGAGGACTACGGGCTCCTCGAACCGCGGATCGAGGATGGAGAGAATCGGTATCCGGAGCGGGACGTGGAGGTCGTCATCGCTTGCCGGAACCTGGCCCGGTTCGGTGTCGCGCCGAGGAACCTGAAGAAGTTCCGCACGAACGCCGACGGCGAGGCGGCGCTGCTCCGGCAGGTGGTCGCCCCGGCTCTCGGCTCGAGCAATCCCGAGCGCCGGCACGCCGGGCTCGAGGATCTCGAGACTCTCGCCGCACTCGCGCAGGAGCTTTCGCAGTCGCTCTTCTGGCGCGCGCTCCGCTCGCACGTCGCATAGTCTCCGGACGCGTGGACCCAGACCTCGCCTCGAAGATTCGAGACATCCCGGACTTCCCGAAGCCCGGGATCGTCTTCAAGGACATCATGCCACTCCTCGCGGACCCGGGATCGCTCCGCGACACCGTGGAGCAACTCGCGGCGTTCGCCGAGCCTCGAACGCCCGATCTGATCATGGGGGCGGAGGCGCGCGGCTTCATCCTCGGCGGCGCTCTTGCGTGCCGGCTCGGATGCGGCTTCGTGGCAGCCCGAAAGCCCGGAAAGCTTCCCTGGCGGACCGTGAGCGCGAGGTACGAGCTCGAGTACGGCTTCGACGTGCTCGAGCTGCACGCCGACGCGATCGCCGAGGGCGGCCGCGTCCTCATCCACGACGACCTGCTGGCGACCGGAGGCACCGCCAAGGCGAAGATCGACCTCGTGGAGCAGCTCGGAGGAGAGGTCGTCGGTCTCGCGTTCGTGATCGAGCTCGCGTTCCTGAACGGGTGCGACCGGCTCGAGGGCTACGACGTCGTCTCCCTGATCCAGTACCAGTAGGAGCCGCG
>JBPCPR010000181.1:0-7798 GCA_050998925.1 Gaiellaceae bacterium | reverse complement strand
GATCGTGCCCGGCGCAGACGGCGAGATCGGGGTCCTGGCGCGCCACGCACCGCTGGTCGCGATGCTGAAGGCGGGTGAGATCCGCGTGAAGGCCGACGGATCCTGGGAGAGCTTTGCCGCGGGACCGGGGTACTTCAAGGTGCAGCAGGACCGGGCAATCGTCCTCGTCGATGACGCTGTACGAGCCGAGGACATCGACGTCGAGGCGGCCAGGCGCGAGGTCGAGGAGGCCCGGGCGCTCCTCGAGCGGGCGGAGTCGGGCGACGAGGACCTCGACCGCTGGAAGGTCGAGCAGCAGCTTCGTCACGCGGAGAACAAGGTCGAGGTGGCCGGCCGGGGCTAGACCACGTTAGAGCGGCATTAAGCCGGGACTGGAGCCTTGCGGACACCCCCGACGCTCACGGTAGCTCGAGGCGTTCGTTCCACTCCACCTCCGAGGAGGCTCAATGATCTATTCGCTCCTGCGCACCATCGTCGGGCTCGAGTCCGGCCGCTCGTGCCGCGCGTGCTCCGAGTCGATCTCGTCGCACGATTCGTTCGGCCAGAGCGAAGGCGTCTGTTACCCCTGCCGCGGGCACTGACCGCGCCTCGATCCGTGTACCACCGAGCTCCCGCCGGCAGGCGGGTGCTTCAGCTCCGGCACAGAAATCGAGAGCGCCTGCCCTGCGTGGCCTGGAGCAAGGCAGAATGAACCGATGGTCACGACCGCCGTTTCCACGGAAACACGCCTTCGCGAGCTGCTCGACGAGCGGATCGTCGTGCTCGACGGCGCCTGGGGCACGATGCTCCAGCGGCTCGAGCTCGAGGACGCGGACTACCGCGGAGAGCGGTTCCGCGAGCACCCACAGGACGTCAAGGGCGACCCCGATCTCCTGAATCTCACGCGCCCGGACGTCGTCCTCGACGTCCATCGCGCGTACCTCGAAGCCGGCGCGGGGATTACGACGACCAACACGTTCACGGCCACCTCGATCGGGCAGGCGGACTACGGACTCGAGGACGCTGTCTACGACCTCAACCTGGCAGGGGCACGCCTGGCGCGCCAGGCGTGCGACGAGCGCACCGACGGCGACCGGTTCGTGGCCGGGTCGGTCGGACCGTTGAACCAGACGTTGTCGCTGTCGCCGAAGGTGGAGGACGCGGCCTTCCGCCGCGTCACCTTCGACGAGGTGCGCGAGAGCTATGCAGGACAGATCCGCGGCCTGATCGACGGAGGCGCTGACCTCCTGCGCGTCGAGACGATCTTCCACACCCTGAACGCGAAGGCTGCGATCGCTGCTGCGCACCAGCTCTTCGAGGAGCGAGGCGAGAGGCTGCCGCTTTGGAGCTCGGTCACGATTGTCGACAGGAGCGGGCGTACGCTATCGGGCCAGACGATCGAGGCGTTCTGGACCTCGGTCGAGCATGCAGACCCTCTCGTCGTGGGCGTCAACTGCGCGCTCGGGGCGAAGGAGATGCGCCCCTACGGCGCTGATCTCGCCCGGCTCGCGCCAACGTACGTCAGCTGCCATCCGAATGCAGGGCTTCCGAACCCTTTCGGCGGCTACGACGAGCAGCCCGAGGACACGAGCGGGTTCCTGCGCGAGTTCGCCGAGGCCGGACTGGTCAACGTCGTCGGCGGCTGCTGCGGGACGACACCCGACCACGTGGCGGCGATCGCGGCCGCCCTCGAGGGCTTGGCGCCACGGGAGCTGCCCGGGCCGCGAGGGGTCACTCGCCTGAGCGGGCTCGAGCCCTTCACGTTCACGGGCGACACGAACTTCGTGATGATCGGGGAGCGCACGAACGTGACCGGGTCGGCACGCTTCCGCAAGCTGATCGAGGCCGGAGACTTCCAGGGCGCGGTCGACGTCGCGCTCGAGCAGGTGCGAGGCGGGGCGAACATCCTCGACGTCAACATGGACGCCGATCTGCTCGAGTCGGAGCAGGCGATGACGACTTTCCTGAACCTGATCGCGTCGGAGCCAGATATCGCGCGCGTGCCGATCATGATCGACTCGTCCAAGTGGTCGGTGATCGAGGCGGGTCTCAAGTGCGTGCAGGGGAAGGGAGTCGTCAACTCGATCAGCCTGAAGGAGGGGGAGGAGGAGTTCCTCGCGAGGGCGCGCGAGGTGGAGGGCTTCGGCGCCGCGTTCGTGGTCATGGCCTTCGACGAGCTGGGGCAGGCCGACACCGTCGAGCGGAAGGTCGAGATCTGCGGGCGAGCCTACGACCTCCTCCTCGGCCAGGCGGGCTACCAGCCCGAGGACATCATCTTCGACCCGAACATCCTCGCCGTCGCGACGGGCATGGAGGAGCACAACGACTTCGCGAAGTCGTTCATCGACGCGATTCCGCTGATCAAGGAGCGCTGCCCGGGCGTCAAGATCTCCGGCGGCATCTCGAATCTCTCGTTCGCGTTCCGCGGCAACGACGTTGTTCGCGAGGCGATCCACTCGGCCTTCCTCTACCACGCGATCCGCGCGGGGCTCGACATGGGGATCGTGAACGCAGGCCAGCTCGTGGTCTACGAGGGCATCCCGCCCGAGCTCCTCGAGCACGTCGAGGACATCGTCTTCAACCGGCGGCCCGACGCGACGGACCGCATGGTTGCCCTGGCGGTGTCCGTCCGCGGCGAGGGCACCAAGCGGGAGCTCGACCTGAGCTGGCGCGAGGCCGCCGTCGAGAAGCGTCTCTCTCACGCGCTCGTGCACGGGATCGTCGACTTCATCGAGGAGGACACCGAAGAAGCTCGGTCGCGCGCCGCCCGGCCATTGGACGTGATCGAGGGCCCGCTCATGGACGGGATGAAGATCGTCGGCGACCTCTTCGGCTCCGGGAAGATGTTCCTGCCGCAGGTGGTGAAGAGCGCGCGGGCGATGAAGCGTGCGGTCGCCTATCTCGAGCCGTACATGGAGGCCGAGAAGCTCGCCACAGGAAGCAACGGCCGTGCCCAGGGGAAGGTCGTCCTCGCGACCGTGAAGGGCGACGTCCACGACATCGGGAAGGACATCGTCGGAGTCGTCCTCGGCTGCAACAACTACGAGGTGATCGACCTCGGCGTCATGGTGCCCGCCGACCGGATCCTGGACACCGCGGTCGAGGAGCGGTGCGACCTGGTCGGGCTCTCGGGGTTGATCACGCCGTCGCTGGACGAGATGGTCACCGTCGCGAAGGAGATGGAGCGGCGCGGTCTCGAGCTCCCGCTCCTGATCGGAGGGGCGACGACCTCTCGTCAGCACACGGCTGTCAAGATCGCGCCCGCGTACGGCCAGCCGACCCTCCACGTCCTCGATGCCTCGCGCGTCGTGGGGGTCGTCGCAGACCTGCTCGACGACGATCGGCGCGCGACCCTGGACATCGGCAACCGGGAGTCACAGGAGCGTCTGCGGGGGCTCCATGCGGACCGGGACCGGAAGCCGCTCCTGCCCTACGAGCTCGCCCGTGCCAACCGCACGGAGATCGAATGGCGCGCGGAGGATCTGGCCGCGCCGCCTTTCACCGGCCCGCGCCTGGTGGAGCCGCCGCTCGCCACGCTCCGCGAATACATCGACTGGCAGTTCTTCTTCTACGCCTGGGAGCTCAAGGGCAAGTACCCGCAGATCCTGGACGATCCCGCGAAGGGCGAGGCGGCGCGCAGCCTCTTCGCGGACGCCAACGAGCTCCTGGACAGGATTGTCGCCGAGAAGCTCCTGACTGCGCGCGGCGTCTACGGATACTGGCGCGCCGCGGCCGAGGGCGACGACATCCTGCTCGCGGAAGGCACGCGCTTCTGCATGCTGCGGCAGCAGTCCGACTACGGCGAAGAGCGGCCGAACCGCTCGCTCGCGGACTTCGTTGCACCTGTGGATACCGGCCTCCCGGACCACATCGGTGCGTTCGCGGTCACGGCCGGGATCGGGGCGGACGAGCTCGCGGCCCGGTTTGAGCGGGAGCAGGACGACTACACCGCGATCATCGCGAAGGCGCTCGCCGACCGGCTGGCCGAGGCGTTTGCCGAGTATCTGCACGAGCAGGCCCGGCGCGAGTGGTACGAGGCAGGTGAGGCGCTGCCGAAGGAGGATCTGATCGCGGAGCGCTTCCGCGGTATCCGCCCGGCTTTCGGATATCCGGCCTGTCCCGACCACACCGAGAAGCCGAAGCTCTTCGACTTGCTCGGCGCGCGTGAGCTCGGGATCGAACTCACGGAGACGAACGCGATGCTCCCCGCCGCCAGTGTGATTGGCATCTACCTCGCGCACCCGGCTGCTCGCTACTTCTCGCTCGGGCGCGTCGCCCGCGATCAGGTCGAGGACTACGCCGGCCGGAAGGGTGCCTCGGTCGCCGAGGTGGAGCGCTGGCTCAGCCCGAATCTGGCCTACGAGCCAGCAGCGTCGTAGCGGCGGGGTCCAGCCGCGTGCTTCGGTATCCTCGCCGGGTCGCCTCACGGCGACTCTTCGTATGAAGACGACGCTGAAGAGAGGCACCGGCCGGGGTAGCGCGAACGGCTCCAACGACCACGCCACCGTTCCTCCGCTCAGCCCGCTGACGCCGATTGCACGCTACGGCGCGCCGCGCCGGCGTAGCTGGCCGCGGCGGATCGGCAAGGCCCTCCTCTGGCTGGTCGTCGTCGTCCTGATGCTGGCGGGCGCGCTCGTGGGGGGGTTCTGGCTCTGGATCAACGACAGCGTCTCCGCCGTCCGCGCCCACACCCCCGAGGCAATCGAGGCCCAGAAGGCGCTTGACGTGCCGCTCCCAGGACAACCCGCAGTGGCCATGGTCGTCGGCTATGACAAGCGTCCGGGCGAAGGCAAGAACAAGTCTCGCTCGGACACGATCATGCTGATCCGCCTCGACCCCCAGGGGAAGGCGGTTTCGATGCTCTCGTTCCCGCGCGACCTCTACGTCGAGATCCCGCCGTGCAGGGGCCATCTGGCGTTCACCGGCCGAATCAACGAGGCCTTCACGGAGTGCGGCCAGCGGGGCAGTCTCGAGACGGTGAAACAGCTGACGGGGATCAAGATCAACTACCTGATCACCGTCAATTTCGGCGGCTTCGTCGAGATCGTGGACAAGCTGGGCGGCGTCTACATCGACATCGACCAGCGCTACTTCAACGACAACGAGGGTCTCTACGGGCTGAGCCGGTTCGCGGCCATCGACTTGCATCCGGGCTACCAACGCCTGTCCGGCCGAAATGCCCTCGACTTCGTGCGCTACCGACACACCGACTCGGATCTCTACCGGAATGCGCGCCAGCAGGAGTTCGTGAAGGCGGTGAAGCAGCAGGTGTCCAGCTTCACGTCGATCACTAAGATCCCCTCGATCGTCGGCTCGATCACCGAGAACGTGGAGGTGGGAGCCGGGGGCGGCAAGGCGATCGACAAGCAGACGCTCTACGGCTACGCGAAGCTCGCCTACGAGCTCCCCACGGGGAGCTTCCAGCAGGCACGGCTCCGGGGCCTCACCGAGACGGGGACATACGAGCTCCTGGCCTCTGACGAGGTGATCCAGACCGCGGTGGACGACTTCATGCGACCTGACACCGAGGCCGCAGAGAAGGCGACGCAGGTCGCGACGAGGAAGAAGGCCAAAAAGGAGAAGCCTCTCGGCCCGCCGCCCGCGGACGTCTCGATCCGCGTCCTGAACGGGAATGGCACTGCCGGCTCCGCCGACGACGCGGCGTACCTGCTCGGGAGGCGCGGGTACGGCGTCACCGTCGGCGGGAACGCGGACCGCTTCGACTACTTCGACACGGTGGTGACCTACGACCCGTCGAACCCGGACGCAAAGCTCGCGGCCGAGGCTGTCGCGAAGCTCTTCGACGGCGAGACGGAGGAGGCAGCGCCTGACTCGACCACTCCGGAGATGCTCCTCGTCACCGTCGGCCAGACCTTCCACGGGACGCTCGCGCCCGCACCGAGGGACACGACCCCGACGTACACGCCCCCGGACGTGGAGCCGGACCCCGAGGCGCGCCCACTCGTCCGGCGAGCCAACCGAAAGTCCGATTTTCCGCTGCTCGTTCCGACCGTGAGGGAGAAGGGCTCGTCGCTCTCGAGCGACGAGCCGATCCGGGTCTACGAGCTGGGCGGCGACCACACGGCAGTCCGTCTCACCTATCGCTCGCCTGATGGCACCGACTACTGGGGGATCCAGCAGACGTCCTGGACGGACGCACCGATCCTCGACGGCGCGAGCGTGACGCGGCGCATCGGCGGGCGCGACTACCGGCTCTTCTTCAGCGGATCACGCCTCCACGTGGTCGCCTTCGAGGAGAACGGCGGCGCCTACTGGGTCGTGAACACGCTGCTCGACGGCCTCTCGAACGAGACCATGCTCGAGATCGCCAAGGGCTTGAAGCCGGCTTCCGGCTAGCTGGTCCCTCGGCAAACGAAACGTCCCGTGCGCGGACGGGCCTGACGCTTCCTGGGCCGCCAGCCAAGGGTGTGGCAATTGGCGAGCAATCATCTAGCCTTTCTATTCATGGAACGCGAGACGATCGGGATCCTCGGCGCCGGCTGGGTCGGCACCGTCACGGCGGCGTGCTTCGCCGAGCTCGGCCACGATGTCGTGGTTCGCGACGTGGACTCAGCGCGGATCGAAGCGCTCGCGGCCGGGCACGTACCGATCTACGAGCCCGGGCTCGAGGAGCTCCTGGGGCGAAACCGGGAGCGCCTGAGCTTCACGCTCGACATCGGCGACGTCTTCCGTGCTGCCCGGATCGTGTTCGTCTGCGTCGGCACGCCCTCCACGCACTCGGGCGACGCTGACCTCTCCGCCGTCCACACGGTGCTGGACGAGATCCCCGAGGTCGACCACCGCGTCGTCCTCGTCATGAAGAGCACCGTCCCGGTCGGGACTGGCGAGAAGGTCCGAAGCGCACTTGACGGCCGCGGGCTCGCCCACGTCGGCTACGTCTCGAACCCGGAGTTCCTCGCGGAGGGAACGGCCGTGCGCGACTTCTCCCATCCGGACCGCGTGGTGGTGGGTGCATTCGCCAACGAGGATGGGGAGGCTGTGGCGGCTCTGTACCGGCCTTTGGGAGCCGCGATCGTCCAGGCCGACGTCGCCTCGGCGGAGATGATCAAGCTTGCCTCGAATGCCTTCCTCATGACGCGGATCAGCTTCATCAACGAGATCGCGAACGTCTGCGAGGCCACCGGCGCCGACGTAGTCAAGGTCGCAGAGGGAGTCGGGCTCGACCACCGGCTCGGGCCGCACTTCCTGCGCGCTGGCATCGGCTACGGCGGCAGCTGCTTCCCGAAGGACTCGCTCGCGCTGAAGCAGCTGGCCGCCAACTCGGGCTACCACTTTCAGCTCCTCTCAGCGGTCATCGAAGTGAACGAGCTCCAGAAGCGGCGAGTGATCCACAAGCTCGTGAAGCACCTGGGGTCGCTCCGGGGGAAAAGAGTCGCGCTCCTCGGACTCGCCTTCAAGCCGCACACGAACGACATGCGCGAGGCGCCGAGCATCGTTCTGGCCTCCCGGCTTCTGGCGGAGGGCGCCACCGTCCAGGCGTGGGATCCGGTCGCCCTCGACGAGGCCCGCACGCTGCTGACGGGCGTCGAGCTGACCGACTCCCTCCCTGACGCGGTCCGGGACGCGGACGCGGCCGTCATCGTCACGGAGTGGCCCGAGCTCCGGGAGTTGCCGACCGCAGCCATTCGTGACTCGATGCGGACCGCTCTCATCGTCGACGGGCGAAACCTGCTCGATCCCGCGAGCGTGCGAGCGGCCGGCTTCACCTACGAGGCCATTGGCCGGGCCTCCTCGCTCTTCGCGGGCCTTCCCGAGACCGAGGAGCCGAGCCGAGAGCTCCGGGCCTGAGCCGTGGAAG
>JBPCPR010000118.1:0-7959 GCA_050998925.1 Gaiellaceae bacterium | reverse complement strand
TACGCGCCGTACTCGAAGTTCCACGTGGGTGCGGCGGTGCTCGCGCGCGACGGCCGGGTGATCACCGGCGTGAACGTCGAGAACGCGTCGTACCCGCTCGGGGTGTGCGCGGAGCGTGCGGCGCTGTCCAGTGCGGTGGTCGAGGGGATTCGGCCGGGCGACGTCGAGGCCTCGGCCGTCACCGCCTCACCCTGCGGGGGTTGCCGCCAGTGGATGCACGAGTTCGGCGTCGACCGGGTCGTGTTCGACCACGACGGAGCTGTGCTGGTCCGCCGGCCCGACGAGCTCCTGCCGGACACCTTCGTGCTTTGAGGAGTGGGTTCGTCGCGGTCGCAGGCAGGCCGAACGTCGGCAAGTCGACTCTCGTGAACGCGCTCTGCGGCGAGAAGATCGCGATCGCGTCCGACAAGCCGCAGACGACGAGAAGGCGAGTCAGCGGCGTCGCGAACGGGGACGGGTATCAGCTCGTCCTGGCGGATCTGCCCGGGTTCCAGCGGCCCCGCGACGCCCTGACCGAACGGATGCAGCGAACCGTCGACTCGTCCTTCGGGGACGTCGACGGTGTCCTGTTCGTGCTCGCCGCCGACGAGGCGATCGGAGCGGGGGATCGCTTCATCGCCGAGCGCGTCTTCGCCGGCGATGCGCCGGTCGTCGTCGCACTGAACAAGATCGACCGCGTTGCGCGCTCCAAGGTGCTCGAGCAGATCGCGCGGGCGGCGGAGCTCGGCCCCTTCCAGGAGCTGCACCCCGTGAGCGCGCGGTCCGGCGAGGGTGTCGACGCGCTCCGCGAATCGCTCGTCGCCGTCCTGCCGGAGGGGCCTGAGTACTTCCCGCCCGGCGAGGTGACGGATCTCTCCCTCGCGGAGCGGATCGGGGAGCTCGTCCGGGAGCAGGCACTCGCGGCGACCCGCGAGGAGGTACCGCACTCGGTCGGGGTCGAGGTGGAGGAGCTCGAGGACGCTCGCGTCCGCGCGGTCGTCTACGTCGAGACCGAGTCCCAGAAAGGCATCCTGGTCGGCAAGGGCGGCTCTATGATCCGGACGATCGGCTCGCGGGCGCGCCCCGAGATCGAGCGTCTGCTCGGTCGGACGGTGTTCCTCGAGCTCGTCGTGAAGGTACGGCCCCGCTGGCGCCGGGACGAGAACCTCCTCGAGCGCCTCGGAATCTAGTCGAGTCTCGGAAAGGAACCCAGATGGTTGATCGGCAATCACCACGCCCACGGATGGCGGCCTGTCCCCGCGGCCGTGCCAATTACCGACCAACCATCTAGTGGCAGTGTTGACCCCTGATCGATTCGAGGAGCGCCTGGCGCGGTTCCTCTTCGAGCGCTCCGAGGAGGCTCGTGCGGTTCGAGTTGGCGAGAAGGAGACGAGCGAGCAGGCGGCGATCGTGGCCCGGTACGAGGATCTTTTCACGCGCGAGCAGTACGCAGGGCTCGTAGCGGCCGAGGACGCGGCCGCCGAGGGAGAGGCTCGCGAGCGGCTCTTCCGGCTGAAAGAGACCTGTGGCGGTGGCCTGATCGTCCGCGAGTTGGCGGAGGAGGCGGATCGCCTCGAGAACGCCGTCCTCGCCGCGCGGCTGGAGTTCAGGGACGAGACGATGCCACTTCGGACCGCGCAGGCGAAGCTCGCCCTGGTCGACGACTATGCGGACCGCGACGAGCTCGGAACGCTCGTGGCCGACTGCTCAGCCGGGTTCAACGAGCCCCGGCTCGAGCTGCTTCGGAAGGCGGAAGCCCTCGAGGCCGACGTGACCGAGGAGCTCGATCCGGTCCGGCGGAGCGAGGAGACGAAGGGCATCGACCTGCGCGAGCTCTCGGCGCGGCTGGCCGACGCCGCCCGCCGGCAGGACGCCTCCTTTGCGCCCCTCCGCCAACGCTGGATCGACCGCATCCTCGGCGAGGGCCGTGAGGACGAGCCCAGATCCTGGCACGTCTCCTACATCCGCCGCATGTCGCCGCTCGCGGAGCTGTACTCGCGCGAGCGTGCGGTGCCGGTCTGCCTCGAGACCCTCTCCCGGCTCGGATTCGACCTCGCCGCGGACTCGCGCATCAAGCTCGACCTCGACGACCGGCCCCAGAAGAATCCCCGTGCCTGCGTGATCGCTTCCGACCCGCCCTCGGTCGTCCACCTGATCACCCGCGCCCAGGGCGGCCTGCACGACTACCAGGCGCTCCTCCACGAAGCGGGACACGCCCTCCACTACGCGGGCTGCGATCCGGATCTGCCGTATACCTTCAGGCGGCTCTCCCGGGACCACGCCCTGACCGAGATCTACTCGTTCCTCGTCGAGTCGATCACGCGGGAGCCGGCCTGGCACGCGGAGCACTTCGACCTCGGGTCGGACGACGCCGCCGATCATGCCGAGGGAGCACGGTTCCTCGAGGTGCTCCTCTTTCGGCGCTACGCCGCCAAGCTCGACTATGAGCTCGAGCTCTGGTCGGACTTCGAGAACGCGCCGGCCTACGCGGACACGTACGCCCAGAACCTCCGGGACGCGATCGGGTTCCGTTACCGCGCGGACGGCTACCTCGCGGACATGGACGATGGCTTCTACTCGGCCGACTATCTCCGCGCCTGGATCCGCGCCGCCCAGCTCCGCGCCAACCTGCGCGACTCGATCGGCGCAGACTGGTGGGAGCGGAGCGAGACAGGGGACTTCCTGCGTGGTCTCTTCCTGGAGGGCACCCGTCCTTCCAGCGAGGAGGTCGCGGAGCGAATCGGCTACGACCCGCTGGATACCGCACCGCTCCTCGACGAGCTCGTCGTCGCCGGATAAGCGGCTCCAGTCGCCTGGACGGACGGGGCTACACTTTGACCATGGCGCAGGCACCCGCTCTCCCACATGGTTTCGAGCTGCCGCTCCTACCTCGGCTGCCGAGGATCGGCTCCGTCGACCAGGCCGCGATCGAGGAGCGGGCGGCCACGCTCGCCAAGCGCTCGATCAAGCGCGAGTCGAAGCTCTTCGCGCTCGAGCTCGCCGTCCGGATGACCGACCTGACGACGCTCGAAGGGTCGGATACGCCCGGGAAGGTGGCAGCGCTTGCGTCAAAGGCGATCCGGCCGGATCCCGTCGATCCGACGATCCCCTCGGTCGCGGCCGTCTGCGTCTACCCGAACCTCGTTCCGCACGCGCTCGAGCGCGTCGAGGGCACCGGCGTCAAGGTCGCTTCCGTCGCAACCGCGTTCCCGTCCGGCCAGTCCCCGACGGACATCAAGGTCGAGGACGCGCGCCGGGTCGCCGAGCTGGGCGCCCACGAGATCGACATGGTGATCGACCGCGGCGCTTTCCTCTCCGGGAACTACGCCAAGGTCTACGACGAGGTGCGGCAGGTCAAGGAGGCGATCGGCGATTCGCATCTGAAGGTGATCCGCGAAACCGGCGAGCTCGGCACGTACGACAACGTCCGCAGGGCGAGCCTCCTCGCGATCGCGGGCGGCGCCGACTTCGTGAAGACCTCGACCGGGAAGATCAACCCGGCTGCGACGCTCCCGGTCACGCTCGTCATGCTCGAGGCGGTCCGCGACGTCTTCGAGGAGACCGGTAAGCGGATCGGCGTCAAGCCGGCGGGCGGCATCCGCCGGGCCAAGCAGGCGGTCCAGCACCTCGTGGTCGTGAACGAGACCCTCGGCCCCGAGTGGCTGACGCCCGACCTCTTCCGCTTCGGCGCCTCCTCGCTTCTGAACGACTTGCTCCTCCAGATCAGGAAGGAGAAGACCGGGCGCTATCAGAGCCCGGACTACTTCACGCTTGACTGAGATCGACAAGAAGCAGGATCGCTCCCCGGTCCCCTCCGTGTTCGAGTATTCCCCCGCGCCCGAGTCGCGCGACGTCGTCACGCTCGAGGATCGGTACGGCCTCTTCATCGGCGGCGAGTTCGTCGAGCCGCGCTCCGGCGAGTTCCATCCCTCCGTCAGTCCGTCCAGCGAGGAGGAGTTGGCCGAGGTCTCCTACGGCGGCGCCGAGGATGTCGACGCCGCTGTCGGCGCTGCCCGCACCGCCTTCGAGAACGGCTGGTCGTCCTGGCCCGCGGGCGAGCGGGCCAAGATCATCTACCGGATCGCCCGCATCCCGCAGGAGCGGGCGCGCGAGTTCGCGGTGCTCGAGTCGCTCGACGGCGGCAAGCCGATCCGCGAGTCGCGCGACGTCGACCTGCCGCTGGCGGCGGCGCACTTCTTCTACTACGCGGGCTGGGCCGACAAGCTCGAGTACGCGTTCCCGAACCGGACGCCGCGACCACTCGGGGTCGCCGCGCAGATCATCCCGTGGAACTTTCCGATGCTCATGCTGGCCTGGAAGGTCGCGCCCGCGCTCGCGGCCGGAAATACCGTCGTCCTGAAGCCTGCCGAGACGACGCCCTTGACTGCGCTCCTCTTCGCAGACGTCCTCCGGCAGGCGGAGGTGCCGCCGGGCGTGGTCAACATCGTCACCGGCGACGGCCGGGCCGGTTCCGAGCTCGTCAAGCATCCGGACGTCGACAAGGTCGCTTTCACCGGCTCCACCGAGGTGGGCAAGGAGATCCAGCGCGCGGTCGCGGGAACGACGAAGAAGCTGACCCTCGAACTGGGCGGGAAGGCCGCGAACGTCATCTTCGACGACGCGCCGCTCGACCAGGCCGTCGAGGGGATCGTGAACGGCATCTACTTCAACCAGGGCCACGTCTGCTGCGCGGGCTCGCGGCTCCTCGTGCAGGAGTCGATCTACGAACAGACGATCCAGAAGCTGAAGCGGCGGATGTCCAACCTCCGAGTCGGCGACCCGCTGGACAAGAACACGGACATCGGCGCGATCAACTCCAAAGCCCAGCTCGAGCGGATCCAGGAGCTCGTCCGAAGCGGGGAGGAGGAGGGCGCCGACGTCTTCCAGCCCGAGTGCCGCCTGCCCGAGAAGGGTTGGTGGTTCGCGCCGACGGTGTTCACCAGCGTGGCCCAGAGCTACCGCATCGCCCAGGAGGAGATCTTCGGGCCGGTTCTCTCGGTGCTGACGTTCCGGACGCCGGACGAGGCGATCGAGAAGGCGAACAACACGCCGTACGGGCTCGCAGCCGGGGTCTGGACCGAGAAGGGCTCCCGCATCCTCTCGATGGCCCAGCGGCTGCGGGCCGGTGTCGTCTGGGCGAACACGTACAACCGCTTCGATCCGACCTCGCCGTTCGGCGGCTACAAGGAGTCCGGGTTCGGTCGCGAGGGAGGCCTGCACGGTCTCGAGGCCTACGTGAGGTTCGAATGACGAGGCTTCCGGTCGCCAAGACCTACAAGCTCTTCGTCGGGGGCGCGTTTCCACGCTCCGAGTCCGGCCGCTCGTACGAGATCGATGGGGCAAACGTCGCGCTCGGATCGAGGAAGGACGTGCGCGATGCCGTTCGGGCCGCCCGGGAAGCGTTCCCGAGCTGGGCGGGGCTGACCGCCTACAACCGTGGGCAGGTTCTGTACCGCGTCGCCGAGATCATGGAGGGACGCCGCGCCCAGTTCGAGGAGCTGGTTGGCGATCGGGCAGAGGTCGACGCCGCCATCGATGCGTGGGTGTGGTACGCGGGTTGGGCCGACAAGCTCGCGCAGGTGCTCGGAACCTCGAACCCGGTCGCCGGCCCCTACTTCAACTTCACGATCCCGGAGCCGACGGGAGTGGCCGGGATCGTCGCCCCGGAAGAGCCGCCACTCCTCGGGCTCGTCGAGCGCCTCGCTCCGGCTCTCGTCGGTGGAAACGCGGTCGTCGTCCTTGCGTCGGAGCGACGGCCTCTGGCCGCGATCACCCTCGCCGAGGCGCTCGCGACCTCGGACGTGCCGGGCGGGGCCGTCAACATCATCACTGGGCGGAAGAGCGAGCTCTGCGCCGTCCTCGCCGGCCACATGGACGTGAACGCGCTCGACCTGGCCGGAGTCGTGGGAGATTCGACGGAGCTCGAGCGACTTGCTGCGGACAACGTGAAGCGGGTGGTACGAAACGGCGACGGCCACTCCCCCTGGCACGCAGCGGCTTTCCTCGAGCTGAAAACCGTGTGGCATCCGATCGGCGTCTGAGGATCCTCGCGTGAGCCGCTTCGTTCAGGCCATCTCGGAAGGCGACGGCATCTCGGTCGTACCGCTCCTCTCGGGTGAGATCGACGGACTTGCAAGAGCCGCAGCCGAGGCGGGTGCGGAAGCCGTGGCGGTCGACACGCCGGGCGACGCGGTGCGGATCCGCGAGTCCGTCACGCTTCCGGTGCTCCTGCGGCAGCGGATCCGCCGGCCCGAAGAGCTCGAGGACGCGCACCAGGCGGGTGCGGATGCGGTCGTGCTGGCGCTCGGCGAACTCGACGAGGAGGGAGACCTGCTCGAGCGCCTGTACGAGCGCTCCGTCCAGCTCGGGTTCGCGTGCGCGATCGCCGTCCAGGACGAGGAAGAGCTCGAGCTTGCCCTGGAGCGCATCGACCCGGACATCGTCGCAATCTCCTGTCCGGACGCCGAGGACGAGCAGGAGGAGCTCGAGCGGACGCTCGACGTCCTGCCCGACGTTCCCGTCGGGAAGCTCGTCGTCGCCGAGGCTCGCGCGCTGGTGCGGGAGCAGGCGCGCGCCCTCGAGCGGGCCGGCGTCGACGCGATTCTCGTCGCCGACGTGGCGACGGGCCGCGACTTCGCCCGCGCCTTGGCCGACCTCGTCGGCGACCCAGAGCGCTAACCGAACCTCCAGCTACGCAGATTCGCAGCCGCAAGTTGACACAAAGACGGGGGTCATTCGCGTGAGCCGGCGCGTTACGCTCATCGCGGGGGAGTTCCTAAGGGGGCTTCTCCGGGGGAAGTACTAGCAGCGGGCTAGCCGAAGAAAGCCTTGGCCACCTCGTACCAGGCAGGTGGCACGGTCTTCAGCTCTGCGACGGCGTCGTGCAGCGGCACGGCGACGATGTCGTCTCCGTGCAGCGCCGCCATCAAGCCGAAGCGTCCCGCGCCGACCAGGTCGGCCGCCTCGAGCCCGTACCGCGTGGCCAGGACCCGGTCGCGCGGCGTCGGCGACCCCCCTCGCTGGACATGGCCGAGCACGGTCACGCGCGTCTCGTACCCCGTGTGCTGCTCGATCTCGTGGGCCAGCGCGTCTCCGACCCCGCCGAGCCGGACGTGGCCGAACTGGTCAGTCGAGGCTTCCTGCACGATCTCCTGCCGCTCGCCCGACTCGTACGTGAGCTCGTACCCCTCGCTGACGACCACGATCGAGAAGTCCTTGCCACGGTCGTGCCGGCGCCGGATGTCGGCGCACGCGGCCTCGACGGTCACCGGCTGCTCCGGGATGAGGATGACGTCCGCGCCGCCGGCGATGCCGCTCATCACCGCGATCCAGCCCGTGTGGCGGCCCATCACCTCGACGACCATGACGCGGTTGTGCGCCTCGGCGGTCGTGTGCAGCCTGTCGATCGCCTCGGTCGCGATCCAGACGGCGGTGTCGAAACCGAACGTGTAGTCGGTCGCCGAGAGGTCGTTGTCGATCGTCTTCGGAACCCCGACGACGGGGAACTCGTGCTCCGCATGCAGCCGGGCGGCCACCCCGAGTGTGTCCTCGCCGCCGCTCGCAACCAGGGCATCGAGGCCTTCGCCCCGGAACTGCACGAGCACGCGCTCCACGTCGCCCTCCTGCTTGAAAGGATTCGTTCGCGAGGTGCCGAGAATGGTTCCTCCACGCGGCAGGATCCCGGAGATCTCGCGCGAGCCCAGGGCCTGGAACTTTCCCTCGACGAGGCCGCGCCACCCTTCGCGGATGCCGATCACCTCCGCGCCGCGGTGCAAGGAGCGCCGGGTGACCGCCCGGATGACCGCGTTCAGGCCGGGACAGTCGCCTCCACCCGTCAAGATGCCGACTCGCTTCGCCACTAGATGGTGCCTCGCGTCTGGGCTGCCATCCGTGGATACGGTAACCGTCGATCGACCATCTAGGTACTAACTTCGCCGATCGAATGTCGTCTTGGTGCTCAGAGGTTCCGCGGTTTCATTC
>JBPCPR010000093.1:0-3443 GCA_050998925.1 Gaiellaceae bacterium | reverse complement strand
GTCTTGCCCGAGCACTGGAGGCCCGCGAGCAGGATCACGGTCGGCGGCCGGCCCGCGAACGCGAGCTTCGAGGTGCCGGCGCCCACGAGAGCCGTCAGCTCGTCGTGGAAGATCTTCCCAACCTCCTGGCCGGGCGTGAGGCTCTTCGTGACGTCTGAGCCGAGCGCCCGTTCCTTCACCCTGGCGACGAACTCCTTGACCACCTTGAAGTTCACGTCGGCCTCGAGCAGGGCCAGGCGAATCTCGCGCATCGCGCGGGAGAGATCCTCCTCGGAGAGGCGTCCCCGGCCCCGCAGATCCCCCAGCGAGGCTTGCAGCTTGTCTGAAAGCGTGTCAAACATTGGCAGCCGGGAAGTGTAGCGACGCACTTTCCCCGACCCCCAGACGGTTTGGCGGCCCAGACGCTGCGCCAGACCGCACCCTCGCCCGTGTCGAAGGCTTCTAGCCTTGCCTGCTGACGATGGCGTACCCTGGCTTGGTCTGGCCCGTCCCCGCGGGCACGCTAGCTACCGATCAACAATCCAGGAGGCAGGCATGGCGGACATCGCCAAGGTGATCACGATCATCGGGAACTCACCGGAGAGCTTCGCGCAGGCGGCTCAGGTCGCTGTGACGGAGGCTTCGAAGACACTGCGTGGGATCACGGGAGCCGATGTCATCAGCATGAGCTGCGAGGTCGAGGGCGACCAGATCACGATGTATCGAACGACCGTGAACATCGCGTTCGCGATCGAGAGGTAGCGGCTACTAGCTCGACTGGGCGGTCGGCCGCACGAGGATCTCGTTCACGTCCACGTGCGGCGGCTGCTCGACGGCATACATGACGGCCCGCGCGATGTCGTCCGACTCGAGCGCATCCGAGACAGGGTCGTCGAAGAACGGCGTGTCCACCATGCCCGGCTCGATGAGCGTCACCCGGATGCCGGTTCCGTCGACTTCGAGCCGCACCGCCTCGCCCATCCCGGTGATCGCCCATTTCGTGCAGGAGTAGAGAGAGCCCGCGAGCGCGCGCCGGCCGGCCACGGAGCCTGTCAGGAGCAGATGGCCTTGGGACTCCTTGAGCGCCGGCAGCGTGGCGCGCACCGTGTAGGCGGCTCCGAGAACGTTCGTCAGCACCATGCTGCGCCAGTGGTCGACGGTCTCTTCCAGGAAGCCCCGTTTGGCGCCGAAGCCCGCGTTCGCGGACGCGACGTCGACGCGGCCAAAGCGCTTGAGTGCCGTGCCGACCATGGCCTCCTGGTCTGACCACTCGGAGACGTCGCAGCGGACGGCGAGCGCCCGGTCCTCGCCGCCGAGCTCGGTGGCCAGGGCCTCGAGCTTGTCGGCGGAACGAGCGGCGAGCACGAGGCGGTAGCCACCCTCTGCCGCCCGACGGGCGGTCGCCGCACCAATCCCGGTGGAGGCACCGGTGATGAGGAAGACGGGGTCAGCCATGGCTCCGGCGGGGTGCGCGAGCCGGTCCCGCTCCGGGGCCACCCCCAGTCAACCCGCCGGCTCAAAGCCTATCGTTGGAAAGCGCACGCGTGGCGTGCAGTTCGTGTCGGAAGCGTGCAGGAAGCGTGTCGGACGCGTGCCGAAGTACGACTATTCCGACACCAGGGCGCGTGCGAAATCTCGCGCGTCGAAGGGTTGGAGATCGTCGAGGCTCTCCCCGACTCCGATCAGCTTCACGGGGAGACCGAGCTCATGCGCGATGCCGACGGCGATGCCGCCCTTCGCCGTGCCGTCGAGCTTCGTCAGCGCCACTCCCGTGACCTCGACCGCCTGGCCGAAGAGGCGCGCCTGCTGGAGCCCGTTCTGCCCGGTCGTTGCGTCCACGATGAGAAGCGTCTCGTGCGGCGCCCCCTCGAGCCGCTGGCCGATCACGCGGTCGATCTTGGCCAGCTCCTCCATCAGGTTCGACTGTGTGTGCAGACGCCCGGCCGTGTCCACGATGACGACGTCCCTCCCGCGGGCCTGGGCTGCCTCGATCGCGTCGTACGCGACTGCGGCCGGGTCGCCGCCTCGCTCCGAGCCGACGAAGTCGGCCTGCGCTCGCTTCGCCCAGATCTCGAGTTGCTCCTCGGCGGCAGCTCTGAACGTGTCCGCCGCCGCGAGGACGACCTCGAGGCCGGCCTCAATCAGGCGGCTCGCCAGCTTCCCGATCGTCGTCGTCTTCCCCGTCCCGTTCACTCCTACGACGAGCACCACGGTCGGCACGCCGTCGAGGTTGAGCCGCACCTCGCCTGCGGGCGCCACGAGCTCGGCGATGACCTCCTCGAGCCCAGCCAAGAGCTCGGCCTCCGTCGCCGGCTCGCGGGCCTCGAGGCGCCGCACGATCTCGACGGTCGCCGCGACTCCACAATCGGCCGCGAGCAGCGCCTCCTCGATGCGCTCCCAGGCCTCGTCGTCCCCCGGATCGAAGACGGCGGTCGAGATCTCGCGAGTCAGGGCTTGACGGCTGCTCGCAAGCGAGTCGCGGAGGCGCGAGAACCAGCTTCCGGAGTCCTCGTCCGGCTGGGGCCCACCGTTCTCACGGCCCAGGAACTCGGCCCAGGTGCGGCTCACGCGCTGAGCGCGTGGGCGGGCTCGGGTGCGAGCCGCTTGGAGACGATCTGCGAGACTCCGTCGGCTCCCATCGTGACGCCGTAGAGGATATCCGCAGCCTCCATCGTGCGTTTCTGATGTGTGACGACGATGAACTGGGCCCGCTCGGCGAAGCGCCGCAGGAGCCCGACGAAGCGGCCGATGTTGGCGTCGTCGAGGGCGGCTTCGACCTCGTCCAGGAGATAGAAGGGGCACGGCCGCGCCAGGAACAGCGCAAACAGGAACGAGATCGCTCCGAGCGACTTCTCGCCGCCGGAGAGAAGCGACAAGCGCGTGATCTTCTTGCCGGCGGGCTGAAGCTGGATCTCGATCCCCCGGTCGTCTCCGTCCTCCCCCTCGACCGCGACCAGGCGGCCCTGTCCACCCGGGAAGAGCGTCGAAGCGACCTCGGCGAAGTGCTGCTCGACCGCCGCGTACGTGTCGGCGAAGCGCCGCTCGACCGTGTGCGTCAGGTCGTCACGAATCCGCTCGAGCTCCATGAGGGAACGCTCGAGATCCTCGCGCTGCTCCCTGAGCTCTGCCAGTCGTTCCGACTCCTGGGCGTGCTCCTCCGCAGCGAGCGGATTGACCTGGCCGAGAGCCTCCCGGCGCCGCTCCAGGCGCTCGATCGTCAGAAGCAGCTCCTCCCGCTCGTCCTCGGAGAGCTCGTCCGGCTCCGTCTCCTGCTCGAGTCGGCTTCGAAGCTCCGCCACCTCCGATTCGAGGCGGGCGCCTTGCACCGCGATCGCCGCTAGACGCTCTCCCGCCTCTCCCGCCGAGCGCCGAAGCTCGGCCTCACTTCCCCCGAGACGACGAAGCTCCTCGCCGAGCTCAGCCGAACGGGTCCCACCGGCATCTACCTGCGCTCGGAGCGGCGC
>JBPCPR010000077.1:0-3421 GCA_050998925.1 Gaiellaceae bacterium | reverse complement strand
GCCCAGAAGGTGCCGCCTGCACCCCTGTCGATCACGAGCGACTCGCTGCGCTCGTCGGGCTCGATGTTCACCGGGAAACCCGGATCCATCGTGTACGTGTCGGTGGCCGCGTTGTACGAGTACTTAGAGAACTCCATCGGCTGGATGTTCGTAGTCGTGTTGAAGCTGGGTTCGGAGACGAAGATGTGGGACGCGACGTAGAGCTTGCCTTCCGCGGCATCCCAGAGCGTGTCCTGGCGGCTGGTGTTTCGATCGTCGGTCTCAACGTTGGTAGTGGTCCACGACTGCGTCGCCTTGTCATGCTTGAAGATGTGATAGGCGCTGGTGCCCGTATGGAACATGGACGCCCACCAGGAGCCGTCGTTGAACCAGAGCTTGCTCTCGCCCTTGTAGCCGCTGGGCGAGCCGCTGACGCCGGCCACGTAGTCCGGCCCGTCGAAGCCGATGTTCGCTGCCCCTGCCGCTGCAGGCATGGCCAGCGTCAAGACGACGGCGGCGGCCGTCAGAGCTCTCGCCAGCAACCGCCTCGTGCGCGTACCTGCCGCACGGTCGGCACTTGGGTGCGTTTCAGCACGTTTCCCCGACATGTACCCCTCCTCGTTAACCGCAGTGTCCCGAATTTGGCGCGTATTACTACTTTGGAACGTATCACCTCTGTTCGCTTGACGGAAGCCTGGAGATGTAAGTGTTTTTCAGCCCCCGGCCTCACGACCGAGCCGGTCCCACCACGGAAGCAGCTGCGCCCGGACGGCCGGCAAGCCGAAGCGTCGGCTCACATGGATCCGTCGTAGCCGAAGCCAGTCGGCTTGGCCGATGTGGTTGTTGCCGCGCTTCGTCGAGAACGCGAGCTCGAAGCCCGCCTCGCGGACGACGTCGACCACGGCGTCGCTCACGCCGCCGCTTGGATAGGCGAGCACGGGCTGGGCGGTGCCGATCTCGCGCTCGAGGTCCTCGAGCGAGCCGACGATCTCCTCGCGGACGCGCTCGAGTGGCACGCGGACGAGGAGGGGATGTGTGCGGGTATGGGGCGCGAGGGCGACGCCCTCACCGGCCAGCGCGCGAAGCTCGTCCCAGCCGAGGACGGGCGACGTGCCCGTAGGCTGCTCGAACCGGCCGACCAGGCGCTCGAGCTCCCCCTGCAGCCGGTCGTCAGGGAGGGTCTTCAAGTGCCTGCGGAGGGACCGGTACCCCCGCATGCGATCGTCCTCGGTTGCGAGCACGGTCTGTCCGTCCGGAATTTCGACCTGCGCCCCCGGTGGCGCGAGGGTCAACGCCCCCCAGAGCCGGTCCCACCAGAAAGCAAGAGTGGGCCGGTCCGGATAGGCGGTAGCGACGAAGAGCGTGACGGGAACTCCGAGCTTGCGCAGCCGGGGCCACGCGTGCTCCGCGAAGTCGCGATAGGCGTCGTCGAACGTGACGAGCACTGCGCGTGGCGGCAACTTCAACCGGCCGCGGCGTACCTCGAGGAGGTCCGCGAGGGAGATCGGGCGGTAGCGGGTGGCGACGAACTTCATCTGCTCCTCGAACTCGGCCGGCGTGGCGCTCAAGAGACCCGGATACAGGAGCGGAGCTCCATCGGGCTCGTCCACGCGGTGATACGTGAGCACGGCGAGCCGCCCGGCCGTAGGGACTGCCTCGAGAAAGCCAACGAGGCGAGCGAACGCGCTGCTCCGAAGGAGCGGCCCGACGACGTCGAGAGGCCTGCGCCTAGCCGGCACGGCGGAGCTTCGCAGAGATCTTCCCGACGATCTTGGCGATCTCCGCCAGCCCGGGCCGCGGGTCGTCTCGCGACTGCACGTCGTAACCGTCAGCCGGGTTCAGGAGCCGCAGTGCGACCCGGAGGGCCTCGCGACGGCCCGGCGCCTCGAGGAACGGGTAACGCCGCCCCCGGCGGAGCGCCGATCCGATCCACGCCGTCTCGAGCTCGAGGTTCCGCGAGCGGACTCCCGTTTCGTAGGCCGTGTCGAGACGCACCGGACCGTTCGCGGAGCCGTTCAGGCAGAGATCGACGAGGCGAGCCGGGAAGTCCATGCCGGCTCTTACCGCCAGGGGCAGCGAGCCCCAGATCCGCCCGTTCACCTCCATGAGCGCGTGTCCCTCGCTCCCGGCCTTGAACTCCACCATCGCGAGCCCGGTCCAGTCGAGGGCGCCGAGGAGCCGGACGGCATCATCCAAAAGCACCGGATCGAGTGGGACGCTGTCGCGGTACGAGCTCGCTCCGCCTGTGATCGGGACCTCCCGGAGGCGGCGGTGCTGAAAGGCGGCCAGCGGCCGGCCGCGATCCATCAGGAGCTCGATGCCGAACCCGGCGCCGCGGAAGTACTCCTGAACCAGGACGGCGGTGCGGCCCTCGAGACGCCCCACCTGCGTCGTGAGAGTCTCCGGATCGGCCGCGTACGAGACCCCGAAGGCAGCGACGTTCCCCTGCTCGGCGGATTTCGACGCCTGTTCGTACACGCGCGAGGACTGCGGTTTCAGGACGACCGGCCAGCCGATCTCCGCCGCAGCCGCGAGTGCCTCGTCTGCGTTCGCAACGAGCCTGGTCCTGGGAACGGGAATCTCGAGGCTCTCGGCGAGCTCGAGCGTCGCGCGCTTGTCGACGGCGGTCGCAAGCGCCTCCGGGCTCGGGAGGGTGAGCCGGCACACGCCAGCGAAGCGGGCTCGCGCCTCCGAGAGCGGCAGGATGATCTCGTCGGTGACGGGCACGATCAGGTCGACGGAGAGCTCCCGCGCCGCCCGGAGCAGTACCGCCACGGCCTCCTCCGGTGCCTCGGCGGGAGGCGGGTAGCGGACGCGCTCGGAGGTGTAGCGGCTGTAGAAGCCGGGGCTCCGCGGGAGCTCGTCGGCTGCGACGACATCCATCCCGCGCCGACCGAGCGAGCGGATGCAGGCGATGGCGCTCCCACGCGACGCGTCCGTGACGAGAATCCTCGCCACGAGTCAGCCCGCGGCGGGCGGCACCGGCGAGTCCGCGCTCGAGGTGGTGGAGAAGGTGCGCATGAGCTCGACCACCTCTGCCGTCACCTCGTCGGTGGATCGGCTCGCGTCGACGACCACGAAGTTCTTCATCACCTTCGCGAGCTCGAGATAGTCGTGGCGTCTTCTCCCGAGCGACTCGAGCGTCCCCTCGCCCTTGCGCGCGAGCAAGAGCTCGGGCGGTGCGTCGAGGTAGATCACGAGGTCCGGTTGCGGGTACAGGCGCGCGAGGAGGAAGCCGTGCAAGCGTCTCGTCGCCGACCGCTTGGCCGTGCGGGAGATGTCGTAGGCGTAGTAGTCGGCGAAGTAGTGCCGGTCGAAGACGACGATCGAGCCCCGGCGTACGTGCCGCCAGGCGATGAGCTGGCGATGCCATTCCTCCGCGATGCGGTTCGCGAGCCGCAGGAAGGACCGAAGGACGCGGAGGGAGTGATGGATCCGGTTG
>JBPCPR010000074.1:0-10653 GCA_050998925.1 Gaiellaceae bacterium | reverse complement strand
GGCTTGGTCTTCGTCATGAGGCCCTCCAACTGAGCGAGCGCACGCAGGTGCTGGCGGGCCAACCGATCCATGACAGCGGCGGCACCTGCCGGATCGGCTCCAGGCCGGGCCCGAGCAGATCCCACAGAGCTCGTTCCCGGGTCTCTACTCCGTGCCGTGCGACGCGTCCGTGAACTCGCGAAACTCGCCCGTCACGAGGAAGGCGGTTCGCTCGCCGATGTCGACCGCGTGGTCGCCGATCCGCTCGAGGCAGCGGGAGACGAGGATCATGCGAAGACCCCACTCGCGGAGCTCGGGATCGCCGCCGAGCGCCAGGACGTCGTGCACGAGCCGGCGATTGGCCGTGTCGATCAGCTCGTCCAGGTCGACGAGGAGCTCGGCCCGCTCGAGGTCGCGGTCTCCGAACGACTCGAGGGCGACCCGCAGCATCTCCTCCGCCCGGTCTCCCATCTCCTCTAGGCCCTCGACGAGCGAGCGGTCGCCCTCGAGCGCCTGCGCGAGCTTGGTCAGCTTGGCGATCGTGACGCAGTAGTCGGCTGCGCGCTCGAGGTGGAGGTTCACGTGCAGCATGGCGAGCACGAGTCGCAGGTCGATGGCGACCGGCGTCTGGCGCGCGAGTAGCTCCTGGATTCCGTCCTGGATGGCGAAGTAGCGCCGGTCGACGTCGTCGTCGAAGGCGATCACCTCCTCGGCGAGCTCCACGTCCTGACGCTGGAGCGCTCCGAGGGCGCCTCGGAGCGAGCGAATCACGAGGGCTCCTTCCTCCTGGAGATTGGCCTCGAGCCCGTCGAGCTCTTGCTGGAAGCTGATTCTCATCCGAATCTCCCGGTGACGTAGTCCTCGGTTCTCTGGTCGGACGGCTTGGTGAAGATCTTCGGCGTCGTGTCGTACTCGATCAGCACGCCGGTCCTGTCCTTGCCCTGCTCGGCCACCTCGACGCTGAAGAACGCGGTCATGTCAGCGACTCTGGCGGCCTGCTGCATGTTATGGGTGACGATCACGATCGTGTAGTTCTTCTTCAGCTCGTGCATCAGATCCTCGATCGCGGTCGTCGAGATCGGATCGAGCGCCGAGGCGGGCTCGTCCATCAGGATCACGTCGGGCTCGACCGCCAGGCACCGCGCGATGCAGAGTCGCTGCTGCTGACCCCCCGAGAGGCTGAGTGCGCTCCCCTTCAGGCGGTCCTTCACCTCGTCCCAGAGCGCGGCCTGCTGGAGCGCCTGCTCGACGAGCTCGTCCATGTTCCCCTTCATGTCGAGCACTCGCGGGCCGAAGGCGACATTGTCGTAGATCGACTTCGGAAACGGGTTCGGCTTCTGGAAGACCATGCCGATCCGCTTGCGCACCTCGACAGGGTCGACCTCGGACCCGTACAGGTCTTGCCCGTGGTAGAGGATCGTCCCCTTCACCGAGGCGGCCGGAATGAGGTCGTTCATGCGGTTGAAGCAGCGGATGAAGGTGCTCTTGCCGCAGCCGGACGGGCCGATGAAGGCGGTCACGAAATTTCGGTAGACGTCGAGCGAGACGTTCTTCAGGGCCACGTTCGTCCCGTACGCGACGGCTAGGTCCGAGACACCGAAGACGACCTCCCGCCGGTGCGGAGGAGGAAGCTCGCGCTCCCGGTCGGCGAGAGTGCGTTCGTTCACGGTTCCTATCTTGACGAGTTCCGTCTGGGTATCGGTCATCTCACCATCTTTTCTGGTAGCGGTAGCGGAGCCAGATAGCGAAGCTGTTCATGACCAGGAGGATCGCGAGGAGGACGATGATCGCGCCGGCAGCGAGCAGCCGAAACTCGTCCTGGGGCCGGGCGATCCACTGGAAGATCTGGACGGGCAGAACGGTGAAGGAGCCGAGGATGCTCGGGTCGGTCGCAACGTAGGTGAGCGCGCCGACGAGGAGGAGGGGCGCCGTCTCGCCGACCGCTCGCGCGAGCGCGAGGATCGAGCCGGTCGCGATGCCCGGGGTCGCCGCGGGGAGGACCTGCCGCCAGACGACCTGCCACTTCGTCGCGCCGAGGGCATACGCACCCTGGCGGATCGAATCGGGGACCGCCCTGATCGCCTCTCTGCCCGCGACGATGACGGTGGGCAGGACGAGCAGCGTCAGGATCATGGCGCCGGCGAGCAGCACCCGGCCGAGGCCGAGGCCGCGCACGAGGAACGCGAGACCGAGGATCCCGTAGACGATGGACGGGACCGCCGAGAGGTTCTGGATGTTCACCTCGAGGACGCGGTTGTACCAGCGCTCCCGGTTTGCGTACTCCTCCAGGTAGATCGCGGTCCCGACGCCGAGCGGGACGGTCATGAGAAGCAGGAGCCCCATCAGGTAGATCGTCCCCAGGATGGCCGGCCGCGCTCCAGCCCGGTCAGGCGATGCCGACGGCGGCTCGGTCAGCAGGATGCCGTCGACGTAGGGAAGACCCTTCCGGAGGACGTCGAAGAGCAGCGTCCCGAGCAGCACGAAGCCGATCGTGATCGAGAAGAGAAGGAGCGCCCGGAACGCGCCGCCGCGGACACGCTCGCCGCGCGACCTGCTTCCGAGCACCGCCCCCCCGAGACCTGCGTTGGCGCTCATTCGTAGATCTCCCGGTACTTCCGTACGAGCCGGATCGCGAAGACGTTCATGACGAGCGTGAAGCAGAAGAGCGTCAGCCCGACCGCGAAGATCGTCTTGTACTCGATCGACCCGGTGGCGACGGCTCCGATGCCGGTCGCCGCGATGAACGCCGTCATCGTTTCGGAGGTCTCACGCGGATCGAGGGTGAGCTGAGGGAGAGTGCCTGCCGCGATCAGCACGATCATCGTCTAGCCGATGGCGCGGGAGATGGCGAGGACGAAGCTGGCGACGATCCCCGAGACGGCCGCGGGGACGACGATCCGGGTCGAAACCTGGAGTCTGCTCGCGCCGAGACCGTAGGCCCCGTCGCGCAGGTCCTGCGGCACGGCGACCATCGCGTCCTCCGAGATGGAGGCGACCGTCGGGATGAGCATGACGCCCATGACAAGCCCGGCGCTCAGCACATTGAACGTGCCCACCTCGATTCCGATGTCCCGAAGGAGAGGCGTGAAGAAGGTGAGGGCGAAGAAGCCGAACACGACGGTCGGGATCCCGGCCAGGAGCTCGAGCGCCGGCTTCAGGATCGCGCGAACGCGAGGCTGGGCGTACTCGCTCAGGTAGATCGCTGCTCCGAGGCCGAAAGGCATGCAGACGAGGCAGGCCCAGGCCGTGACCGAGAGCGTTCCGACGATCAGGGGCAGGACGCCGAAGCTCGAGGGGGTGAAGAGCGGCGCCCAGGTCGTTCCCGAGAAGAAGTCGACGATGGAGACCGCGCGGAAGAACGCGATCGACGGTTGAAGGAGCGCTACGACGATTCCTACCGTCGTCGCAACGGAAACGAGAGCGCAGAGGCCGAGGACGACCTTGATGACGTCCTCGCCCCAGCGCCTCCGATCCGCCCGCAGCCGGATGAGCGGCTGCGGGCGGACAGCGGAATCGTGCGTTGCCACGGCTAGGCGCCGGCCTCCGCGACTGCCGCGTCGAGATTCGCCATGATCTCTTCGGCCGTCTCGTCGGGGAGCGGGATGAACTGCGCCTGCTCGGCGACCTCGCCGATGTTCTCGAAGTAGAAGCGAACGAAGGCCTCCACCTCGGGCTTCGCGAGCGCCTCGTTCTTCACGTAGATGAAGAGGGGCCGGGAGAGCGGTGCGTACTCGCCCGAGCGGGCTGCATCGACGCTCGGCTCGACGCATCCCTCGCCGCCGTCGATCGGCACTGCCTTCAGGGTGTCCTGGTTCTCCTCGTAGTAGGAGAACCCGAAGTACCCGAGCCCTCCCTTGTTACCGCGGACGGCCCGGACGACGACGTTGTCGTCCTCGCTGGCCGTGTAGTCGGAGCGGCTCGCCCCCTCTTCGCCGTTGATCTCGTCCGTGAAGTAGTCGAAGGTTCCGGAGTCGGTTCCCGGGCCCGCGAGCTCGAGGGGCTGATCGGGGAAGTCGGCATCCGGGATCTCGTTCCAGTTCTCGATCTTCGAGTCCGTGCCCCAGATTGCGGCCAGCTGCTCGACCGTGAGGCACTCCGCCCAGTCGTTCTCGGTGTTGACGACGACCGTGAGCGCGTCGACCGCGACCTCGAACTCGGTGTACTCGATGTCGTTCTCCTCGCAGATCGGCGCCTCCTCGTCGTCCTTGATCGGACGAGACGCGTTCGAGATGTCGGTCTCGCCGACGCAGAAGCGCTCGAAGCCGCCGCCGGTTCCGGAGATGCCGACCTCGACGCTCACCTTGGGCTGCTCTTCGCGGAAGAGCTCCGCGGCCGACGTGGTCAGCGGGCCGACCGTGCTTGACCCGTCGATCTGGACTCGGCCGGACAGCTCCTCATCGCCTCCGTCGCTCGTGGTCCCGGCAGCAGCGCCGTTTCCCGAGGTATCTTCGTCCTCGCGGCCGCAACCGGCCGCGACGACTGCAAGAAGGGCGATGAGCAGGCCGAGCAGGACGAGCCTCGGGGTAAGGCGAAAATTCACTGTTCTCCTTTCGGTTGCATCGGTGACCCGAGTGTGCGACCGGGCCGCCTCCGCATGGGCAGAAAGGCAGTGAACGACTGGGGAAGAAGTGGTGAAGGTACGAGCCGGGCTGCGGGTCAGCGACCCTCGGCTGCCGGGAACGTGCAGCGGATGGTCAGACCGGCGCCACGCCCGCCGCTCGCCTCCGCCGTTCCCCCCGCCGAGGTGACCACGTGCTTCACGATTGCGAGCCCGAGACCGGTCCCGCGGGACGAGCGAGCGCGGTCGGCTCTGTAGAAGCGCTCGAAGAGCCTCGGCAGGTGCGTCTCGTCGACCCCGACGCCGGTATCGGCGGCCGAGAGCACGACCCGATCTGCCTCCCGGAGGGCGGAGAGGGTCAGATGCGCACCTGGGCCCGCGTAGCTGATCGCGTTGGACGCGAGGTTGGAGGCGACGACCCGGATCATGCGGGGCCGGAGCGGGAGCTCGGCGTCGTCCTCTCCCTCGACCGCAACCGTCATGCCCGCGCGCGCGGCGCGCTCCTCGAAGCCCTCGGCCACTTCGACCAGGATGGGCAGGGCGTGGGTCGAGCCGAGCCCCACGAGCTCCCGTCCGGACTCGAGCTCGGACAGGAACAGGATGTCGTCGATCAGCTCGCCGATCTGACCGACCTCGGCGCGCGCCTGCTCGATCAGCTCCGTCCGGTCCTGGCCGGCCAGGAGTGCGGTCTCGAGCAGCGCCAGCAGGCGTGCGAGTGGTGTCCGGAGCTCGTGTGAGACAGCCGCCGTGAAGCCGGCGCGGAGCTCCTCATAAGCGGCGAGGTCGCCCGCGTCGCGGACGTAGAGGAGCCTTTCCCGCCGCCCGCCGACCTCGTACGGAATCGCAAAGGTCGTCTGGACATCATCCTGGCGCAGGAGGCTCGCCGGGGCGGGGGCGCCCTCCTCGAGCCCCCCGAATGTCTCTCGCGCGCGTCGGCTGGCGCCGAGCACGCGATCCTCGTCGTCGAGGACCAGCACGAGCTCCCTGCTCTCCTCGACGAGGATCCGGCCGCGCGCCGCCTCCAGTCGCGCGACCCCGCGCTCGGGCTCCGGAGACGGCGCAGGCACCGGCTCGTGCCGCCGGAAGAATCGTTTCACCACTCGTTCACCTTCCGTTCACCAGGACAGTACCCCCGGGCAGGGAGCTTCCCGTCATTATCAGCATGGGTGTCCAAGGTTCTCATCATCGAGGACGACGACGTGATCGCCCAGGGCATGTCCCGGCATCTCGCGTCGGCCGGCTTCGATCCCCTGTGGGTGAGCAAGGGCGAGGCGGGCCTCGCGCGGCTGCGGTACGAGCAGCCCGACGTCTGCGTGCTCGACCTGATGCTTCCCGGCCTTGACGGCTGGAAGCTGATCGAGACGGCCCGGAGCGAGGGCATCGGCACTCCGATCGTGGTCGTGAGCGCGCGCGGTACCGAGCACGATCGTGTTCACGCGCTCGAGATCGGAGCGGACGACTACCTCGTGAAGCCCTTCTCGATGAAAGAGCTCGTGGCACGCGTGCGTGTGGCTGCCCGGCGTGGAGTTCGAGCGCAAGACGAGCAACGCGGCGAGCCGCTCGAGGCCGAGGAGCTCCGGATCGACCCCCGGAACGTGCAGGCATACGTCGACGGGAAGAGCGCCGAGCTGACGCCGACCGAGTTCAGGCTCCTGTATGCGCTCGCCCTCGAGCGCGGTCGCGTAGTGACGCGCGACGAGCTCCTCCAGAAGGTCTGGGGCCGGCGGCAGTCGCACCGCGACCGAACCGTCGACGTCTTCGTGCGAAAGCTCCGGGACAAGATCGATGCCTCCGGCGCGCGGCATACCTTCATCCAGACGCGTTACGGGGTCGGCTACAAGTTCGAGCCCGAACCCCGGTAGGATCGCCCGATGCCGGTCGTCGGCAACCACATGACGAAGGATCTCTTGACGCTCGACGCGGACGCGAAGCTCTCTGACGCCGCGAAGCGCATGGCCGAGCGCGGGGTCGGAGCCGTGGTCGTCCTCGCCGACGAGCGCCTGGCGGGCATCCTCACGGAGCGGGACATCCTGAAGGCTGTCGCGACGGGGTTCGAGCCCGATTCGCGAGTGTCCGACTGGATGACTCGCCATCCCGAGACGATCGAGAGCGAGGACACGACGGATCACGCGGCAGCGCTCATGATCCACGGCGGCTTTCGCCACCTGCCCGTGGTCGACGCGGGGGAGATCAAGGGAATCCTCGCGATCCGCGACCTGATGAGGGTCACGCTCGAAGACAGCTCTCCCCGCGGCGCCTAGAGCCGGTCGGCGAGATCAGACGTCAGTGAGCGGATCCGGTCGCGGATCCGCCGCACTTCGTCGGGAGGCTTGCCCCCCGGGTCTTCGAGCTCCCAGTCGATGTAACGCTTGCCCGGGACGACGGGGCAGGCGTCACCGCAGCCCATGGTCACGACGACGTCGGCCCATTCCGCGTCTGCATGCTCGAGCCGCCGCGGTGTCCGCGCGCCGAGCTCGATGCCGAGCTCTCGCATCGCGGCGACGACTTCGGGATGAACCTCGCCGGCGGGGTCGCTCCCGGCCGACCGGGCCTCGTGGCGCGCGCCCGCCGACCGCGTGAAGAGCGCTTCGGCCATCTGCGAGCGGCCGGCGTTCCTGACGCAGACGAAGAGGACCCGGCTCAGCGGAGCACCGCCACGACGCGCTCGAGGGCGCCCGGCACGATTCGGTAGTGGGCGAAGGTGCCTCGGCGCTCGCGTTCGACGAGCCCCGCCTCCGTGAGCTGCTTCAGGTGGTACGAGACGGTGGGCTGTTTCAGGCCGAGCGCCGGCACCAGCTCGCACACGCAGACGGAGTCCTCGTCGGTCGAGGCGAGGAGGTTCAGAATCTTGATTCGCTGGCGGTCGGCGAGGACCGAGAAGAGCCGCTCGAGCTCTCCTGCCTCGCGGTCGCTGAGAGCCGGACCGGCCAGCGGAGCGCAGCAGTCGATGACGGCCAGAGCCCTCACGCGGGCGATTGTATCGAACGTGTTCTATATTGACAAAGTTCGATACAGCGACGAAGGAGCAGGCATGGCGAACACCTTTCATCTCTCGCTCTAGGCAGAACCCGAACCGGGTCGACACGCGTTCTTCACCACTCGGACGCCCACGGCACGCCCACGACACCGGATACTCGCCCGGTCGCGTCGAGTCGCCAGTGCCGGAGACGCGGCTGAAGGCCCGAACGAGCCCAACCCTCGTTCGCCCTTCTCCTCAGTCAGAGCCGGCGGCCCCGCAGGTGCCGAGCCGCCGGCTCGACATCTCTGCACATCGGGAAGCGTGGACCGGCCTTCTCCAAGTTTTCACCAAACCGATACCCCGTTCGGCGCGGAGGGAGGGCATGATCGTTAGCCCCGATGCCACGCGCCTCCATCCGAGCACGCGGGCCGCTCTGATGGCCACCGCGCGGACTGCGCAGAAGGGCGCAGAGCGGCTCCTGAATCGCGAGCTCTCGTGGCTCGACTTCAACGCGCGCGTTCTCGAGCTCGCGTGCGATGCGAGCCTGCCGCTGCTCGAGCGCGTCAAGTTCTGCTCGATCTTCGCATCCAACCTGGACGAGTTCTTCATGGTGCGCGTTGCGGGTCTCATGGGCCAGGTGACCTCGGGTTTCCGCGTCCGGTCCCCGGACGGCCGCACGCCGCAGGCCGCACTCGCCGAGATCCGAGCGCGCGTCCTGGAGCTCAACGGGCAGCAGTCGAAGCTTTGGGCACGCGAGCTTCGCCCCGCCCTCGCCGCGGAGGGGATCGTCTTCGCCCGGGTGGTCGAGTGTGACGAGAGCGAGCTGCGCGAGCTGTCCGAGCGATTCGAGCGTGGTGTGTATCCCGTGCTCACTCCGCTCGCCGTCGGCCCCGGGCAGCCCTTTCCCTACATCTCGGGACTCTCGCTGAGTCTCGCCGTGTTCGTCCGGGATCCGGAGAGCGGCGAGGAGCGATTCGCGCGCGTGAAGGTCCCGGAAGGGCTGCCGCGCTTCCTCGACGTCGGCGACCGGGGGCTGTGGGTTCCGCTCGAGGCGACGATCTCGCATTTCCTCGCACTTCTGTTCCCTCAGATGGAGATCGGCGAATGTGCCGCCTTCCGGGTCACGCGCGACGCGGATTTCGACGTCTCGGACGAGGCCGACGACCTGCTCGAGGCGGTCGAGCTCCAGCTCCAGCGCCGTCGCTTCGGTGACATTGTGCGGCTCGAGGTCTCCGAGTCCATGTCGGAACGGATGCTGGAGCGGCTGACGCACGGACTCGGCGCCGGCGAGGAACAGGTCTACCGGATCCAGGGCCCACTCGATCTCGCCGACCTCTCGCAGATCGCCCGTCTGGAGCGCCCCGATCTGAAGGACGACCCTTGGGTGCCCCGAACCCCCGTGCCTTTCCTCGCCGCCGCGGGTGACGGAGACCTGTTCGCCCGCATCGGGCAAGGCGACGTACTCGTCCATCATCCGTACGACTCGTTCGCGACCAGTTTCGAGGCGTTCGTCACCTCGGCGGCGAACGACGCGCTCGTCACGGCGATGAAGACGACCGTCTACCGGACGAGCGACGACTCTCCGCTCGTCCCGGCGCTCATCGAGTCCGCCGAGGCCGGCAAGCAGAGCGTCTGCCTGGTGGAGCTCAAGGCCCGGTTCGACGAGCACCGGAACATCGAGTGGTCGCGCGAGCTCGAGCGGGCGGGCGTGCACGTCGTGTACGGGTTCCCGAGCCTCAAGATCCACGCCAAGATGACGCTCGTCGTCCGCCGTGAGGGCGGAGTGCTCCGCCGCTACGTCCATCTCGGCACGGGCAACTACCACGCGCTGACGGCGCGGGTGTACGAGGATTTCGGCCTCTTCACCGCCGACGAGGACATCGCCGCGGATGTCGCCGATCTCTTCAACCACATCCCGGGCTTCGGCCGTCCGCAGCGCTTTCGGAAGCTCCTGGTGGCGCCGCTCGGTCTACGGGAGCGGATGATCGAGGAGGTCAAGGCCGTAGGCGCCGCCGCCGAGGCGGGGAAGACCGCGCGGATTCGCCTCAAGGTGAACGCGCTGACCGATGAGGGGATCGTCCACGAGCTCTACCGGGCGTCGCAGCAGGGCGCCGAGATCGACATCGTCGCGCGGAGCACCTGCACGCTCTGGCCCGGGGTGGAAGGGCTCAGCGAGAACATCCGGGTGCGGAGCATCCTCGGTCGCTTTCTGGAGCACAGCAGGGTGTACAGCTTCCAGGCGGGGAAGAAGAGCTCGTACTTCATCGGCAGTGCAGATCTGATGCCGCGCAATCTGGATCACAGGCTCGAGATCCTGGCGCCGGTCGAGGATTCGGCCGTTCAGCAGCGGCTCAGCGCTGCCTTCGACGTCCTGCTCGCGGACAACACGCTCGCGTGGGAGCTTCGGGCGGACGGGACCTGGCACCGGCTTCGACCGAAGAAGGACGAGCCGGCCCGCGGGAGCCAGGAAGTCTTCATGCGGAAGACCGGCCGGCGCTCGCCTCGCCGTGTCGCTGCCCGTCGTGTAGCAACCCGTCGCACCATCTAGATGCCTCTGTTCAGGGTGCCTATGACACTCTCGACAGCCGACGCGCTTTGGAGAATACGACGTGGATTGAAGGTCGCCGTTCTCGACGTGGGCTCGAACACCGTCAGGCTGCTAGTTGCGGCCCGCGGGGCCACGGGTCTTGTGCCGGTTCGGGAGGAGCGTCAGCACCTCATGCTCGGCGAGGAGGTCGAGCGTTTCGGCCGGATCTCTGACGAGAAGCTGGCGGCGACGGCACGGTGTGCCACCCGGTACGCTCGCGCCGCGCGGGAGCTCGGCGTCGGTCGCCTCGATGTGATCGTGACCGCCCCGGGGCGCCAGAGCGAGAACGCCGACGAGCTCGTCCAGGCGCTCGCCGCCGCCACCGGCGCCTCCGTGCGGATCCTCTCGGCTGACGAGGAGGGTCGGCTCGCCTATCAAGGTGCTGTCGCCGCGGCCGCCTCGTTGCCCCAGACGGTCGCGGTCTGCGACGTGGGCGGCGGCTCGACAGAGCTCGTCGTCGGGAATCCGATCTTCGGGCCCGCCTGGTCGAGGGCGAGCGAACTCGGTTGCGTTCGCCCCCCGGAGCGACTGCTCGTTGAGGATCCACCCGGGAAGGCTGCCACGGCCACG
>JBPCPR010000041.1:0-9230 GCA_050998925.1 Gaiellaceae bacterium | reverse complement strand
CCAGGTCGGAGACCGACACCGGTCGCGCGAGCTCTCGCTCGCGAGCCGCGACGATGGCGAACGAGCCGACGCTCATGGCCGCATAGGACATCAGATAGTAGAGAAGCGCGCGGCCTCCGAGCGGCGTCCCGACCGCGATCGGGATCAGGAGGAAGCCGGCGTGGGAGACGCTCGAGTACGCGAGCAGCCGCTTGACGTCTGTCTGGACGAGGGCGGCGAGGTTCCCCCAGGCCAGCGAGATGCAGGCGATTACGGCGAGGGCGAGCGTCCAGAGCTCCTCCTCGCTCCCGAACGCCGTCGTGAGCAGGCGCAGCGTCACGACGAGCCCTGCGACCTTCGTCGCCGCGGACATGAAGGCGGTCACCGGGGTCGGCGCGCCCTCATAGACGTCAGGCGTCCACATGTGGAACGGTGCCGCCGAGACCTTGAAGGCGAGGCCGACGAGGAGCATCGCGAGGCCACTGACGAGCAGGAAGCGGTCGTCACCTGCGGAGGCGCTCGTGATCTCCTCGAAGCCGATCGCGCCGGTCGCGCCGTAGACGAGCGCGCTTCCGAAGAGGAGGATCGCCGACCCGAAGCTGCCTACGATCAGGTACTTGAGCCCGGCCTCGAGGGCTCCGAGTCGGTCGATCGCGATCGCGCACATGATGTAGAGCGAGATCGAGAACCACTCGAGGCCGAGGAAGAGCGTCATCAGATTGTTGGCCGAGACGAAGAAGCACATGCCCCCGACGGCCGACAGGAGCAACGTGTAGTAGTCGCCGATCCCCTCGCGGCGGCCGGGCTCGCGGTAGGAGACGCCGATCGCGAGGAGTCCGGAGCCGGCGAGGATCACCTGCGCGAGCTCGGCGAGGCGGTCGCGCCGGAGGGCGTCGGCGACGATCCCGCGGCCCGGGTCGTCGTGCGCGAACAGGATCGCCGCGGCGATGCCCGCCCCGATCAGCGCGGCCGCCGCGATGAACGCCGAGAACCCGCGCCGCACGCCGACCGGGAGGAAGAGTGGGACGAGCATGGTGAGCGCCGCGCCGCCGAGCAGTACGAGGACGGGCGAGAGCCCCGCCCAGTCGATGTCTGGCTGAACGAAGGTCTCCATCTACTCCGAGAACCTCGTCGTCACGGTCTGCTGCGGCTGCCCGCCGAAGACGTGGTCGGTGATCCCGGCCGGCCAGAAAGAGAGCGCCAGAAGGGCGATTACCAGCATCCCGACGAGGCTCGTCTCGGCCGGACGCAGGTCGAGCGCCGCGTCCGGCACCATCGTCCCGACGTCGCGGTGGAGGACGGCGGAGAGAAGCCTGAGGATGTACATGGCCGCCAGCACAATCGAGACGGCGCCGACCACCGCCCAGCCCCAGCCGAGCGGGAAGATGCCGTTCAGGACGAGGAACTCCCCCGCGAACGCGGTCGAGCCGGGCACGGCGAGTGCCACGACGCCGACGACGATGAAGAGCGTCGCGAGCACGGGCCTCCCGCGGGCCATCCCACCCAGGAGGCGAAGCTCGCCGGTCGCAGTTCGTCTTTCGATCGCGCCCGCCAGCAGGAAGAGCGAGGCCGAGACGAGCCCGTGGTTCACCATCTGGAGGAGCGCCCCGTTCAGCCCGGAGTCGTTGAACGCGAAGAGTCCGATCACGATCAGGCACATCTGGGCGAGGCTCGAGTAGGCGATCACGCCCCGCACGTCGGGTGCTCGGAAGGCGAGGAGCGACCCGTAGACGAGCCCGATCGACGCGAGGACGAGCACGACGGTGCGCCAGTCGGCCACCTGCTCCGGAAACGAGGGCAGGACGATCCGGAGGAGCCCGTAGGCGGCCGTCTTCGAGACGACGCCGGAGAGGAGCGCCGACACCTCGGCCGGGGCCTCCCGGTAGGCGTCCGGCAGCCAGCCGTGGAACGGCCAGAGCGGCGCCTTGACGGCGAACGCGACCACGAAGCCGAGGAAGATCCAGGTGCTGTCGCTCGCCCCGAGCTCGGTCATGTCGAAGCTGCCGCGGTCGAGCCCGAAGGCGATGATCGCGACCAGCATCAGGAGCGAGCCGCCCATCGTGTAGACGATGAACTTGATCGTCGCGCCCGTCCTGCCTGCGCCGCCCCAGACCCCGATCAGCACGTAGAGCGGGATCAGCATCGCCTCGAAGAAGACGTAGAAGAGGAGCAGATCCTGGGCCGTGAAGACGCCCACGGTGGCGCCGGTCAGGAAGAGGAGGAGGCCGAAGTAGGCGCCCGGCCGGTCTCGGCCCGCCCACATGCCGTAGCCGATCGACGCGACCGCGACGAGCGCAGTCAGCCCGACGAGCCAGAGCGAGAAGTCGTAGAGGCCGACCTTGTAGGAGACGCCGAGGTCCGCGAACCAGGTCCGCTCCACGTCGTGCTGAAGCCCCGAGGCCCCGAAGTCGAAGTTGACGACTGCTCCGACCCAGAGCGCGAGCTCGACGAGCGCGACGAGCAGAGCGAGCCCACCGGCGGCGGTGCTCGTCCGCCAGGGCAGGATCCAGAGCAGGACGGCGCCTGCGAGCGGTACCGCGATGAGGGCGGTCGCGAGCATCAGGTGACCGCCAGGAAGACGATGGCGATCACCGCGAGGCCGGCCGCGAGGGCGAGTGCATAGGAGCGGACGAGCCCGGTCTGCGCCGCCGCGACCCGGCCGCCGAGCAGGCGGACGCCGCCGCCCAGGCCCGTCAGCGAGCGAAGGAAGAGCGGTCGCTCGGCAAAGCGCTCGAGGCCCGTGGCGAGGTGGGAGCTCGGTTCGTAGAAGACGATGTCGTAGGCCTCGTCGACGTAGAGCTTCCGCTCGAGCGCTCTCGCTGCCCAGGGCCAGCGGCGCCGCGCGCGGGCGGGCCCGTAGCCGGGCCGGCCGTAGAACGACCAGGCGAGCCAGATGCCGGCGAGCGAGAGGCCGAGTGCCGCGAGGGCTGAGAGGAGCGCGGTCGAGCCGCCCGCCTCCTCGATCGACTCTGCCACGGGGTGGATCCAGTCGTCGACCGCGTGCCAGACGCCGGGGATCTGGACGAGCCCGCCGACGACCGAGAGGACGGCGAGGACCGCGACGGGCCACACCATCGCGAACGGGCCCTCGAACTGCTCCCGGTGCAAGTGCTCCCGCACGAACCCCGACGGCTCGCCGCGAAAGACGATGAAGAAGAGACGGAAGGTGTAGAGGGCGGTGAGGAACGCCCCGAAGGCACCGGCGCCCCAGAGCGACCAGCCGAGCGTGCCTGCGTTCGCGGCGCTCGCGAGGATCGCGTCCTTCGAAAAGAAGCCCGCGAAGGGAGGGATCGCGGCGAGCGCGAGCGCGCCTGCGAGGAAGTAGCGGTACGTCCAGGGCAGGGCGCGACCGAGCCCGCCCAGCTTCCTGAGGTCCTGTTCGCCGGCGAGCGCGTGGATGACGATGCCCGCGGCCAGGAAGAGGAGCGCCTTGAAGAAGGCGTGCGTCATCAGATGGAAGAGGCCGGCGCCGTACGCGCCCAGGCCGACGCCCACGAACATGTAGCCGATCTGGCTCATCGTCGAGTAGGCGATCACCCGCTTGATGTCCGTCTGGACGAGCGCGATCAGGCCGGCGACGACGATCGTGACCCCCCCGAGGATCGCGGCCACGCTCAGGATGTCCGGGGCGAGCTCGAAGAGCGAGTGCGTGCGGGCGATCAGGTAGACCCCCGCCGTCACCATCGTCGCCGCATGGATGAGCGCGCTGACCGGCGTCGGGCCTTCCATGGCGTCCGGTAGCCACGTGTGGAGCGGGATCTGGGCGGACTTCGCGGCGGCGCCGCCGAGCAGGCCGAGCGCGACGAGCGTGGAGAGCGTCGTCCCATCCCCGAGCGCCTCCGGGGCGCGGTCGAAGACCGTGCCGAAGTCGAGCGCGCCGACCTGCTGGGCGAGGATGAAGAGCGCGAGCGCGAAGGTCGCGTCTCCGACGGCGTTCATGACGAACGCCTTCTTGCCTGCCGCTACCGCGGTCTCCCGCCGGTGCCAGAAGTTGATCAGGAGGTAGGAGGAGAGCCCGACCATCCCCCAGCCCGCGAGGAGAAGGAGCAGGTTCCCCGACTGGACGAGCAGGAGCATCGAGAAGAGGAAGAGCGCCTTGTAGGCGTGGTAGCGGCGCTCCTCGACGTCACCTCGCATGTAGCCGACCGCGTAGGCGAGGATCAGGAAGCCGACCCCGGAGACGATCAGCATCATGAAGACGGAGAGCGGGTCGACGACGATGTCGAGCCCGACCCAGAAGTCTCCGGCCGAGAGCCAGGTCCAGAGGGTGGACCCATGCCCGGTGCGCTCCTCAGGCTCCTCGCCGAGGAGGAGGACGAGGCAGACGACCGACGCAGTGAACGACACGAGGGCCGAGAGCGAAGCGACCACGCCGGCCGCGAAGCGCGAGATCCGGTCGCCCGCGAACGCGATCAGGACGACCGCGACGGCAGGTGAGACCAGGCAGGTCCAGGCGGCGACGTCCACGTCAGCCCCTGAGCGTCCTGAGCTTGTCGACGTCGAGCTGGACGCCCTTCCGCGACATCGCCACGACCAGGCCGAGGCCGACGACGGCCTCCGAGGCGGCCACGACCATCACCGTCAGCGCGAAGATCTGGCCGTCGCCGTCTGCGAAGCGGCGCGAGAAGGCGATTAGCGCGAGGTTCCCGGCGTTCAGCATGATCTCGAGCGCCAGCAGGATGATCAGCGGGCTTCTGCGGATCAGGACGCCGAGCGCGCCCGTGGCGAACAGGATCACTGACACGATCAGGTAGGCGGCGATTCCCGGTCCCATCATCGCTCGGCGCTCCGCTCGGCGACCTGGTCGTCCGGAACGGCCGTGCCGAGGATGACGCCGCCCACGGCGGCGACCAGGAGCACGATCGAGGTGACCTCGAACGCGAGCAGGTGGTTCGAGAGGAACAGGCGCCCGATCTCGGCGGGGGAGCCGAACCCCTCGCCGAGCTCGTCCGTGTCGTTCAGCCGGTCGCCCGCCTTGAGGGAGATTGCGACCACGACCTCGACCGCGATCGCGCCTGTGGCGACGATCGCTCCCACGGCCTGGAAGGTGGGCCCGCCCGCGAGCGGGGCGTCAGCTCGCCCGCCGAGGTAGGCGATCACGAAGAGGAACATGACCACGACCGCGCCCGCGTAGACGAGCACCTGGGCGGCCGCTACGAACTCCGCCTCGAGCAGGAGGTAGAGGACCGCCAGCGACGCGAGGTTCACGATCAGCGCGAGCGCGCTATAGAAGGGGTTCTGGAAGAGGATGACTGCGATCCCCGACGAGAAGAGCGCCATCGCCGCGGCGATCCAGACGGCCCAGACGAGGATGTTGCCGACGTCGAGGTCCATCTAGCTGTCGGTTCTCCAGACGGGGAGCGGGGTGTCGTAGAGGTCCGGGTCGGCGACCGGGACCTGCTTCACCGGCGGAGCGAGCAGCATCTCCTTGGTGTAGATCTGGTCGGCCCGGTTGTACTCCGAGAGCTCGTACTCGTTCCCGAGCGTGATCGCGTCGAACGGGCACGCCAGCTCGCAGTAGCCGCAGAAGATGCAGCGGCTCATGTTGATCTCGTAGATCCGGGCGTAGCGCTCTCCGGGCGAGACGCGGTCCTCGGGATCGTTCTCGGCGGCGACTACGCGAATGCAGTCGGCCGGGCAAGCCGCCGCGCAGAGCGAGCAGCCGACGCACTTCTCGAGCCCGTTCTCGTGTCGGTGCAGCCGGTGCCGCCCGCGGAAGCGCGGGTAGAGCGGCCGCTTGTACTCCGGGTACTGCTGCGTGATCGGCTGGTTGAAGATCTGCCGGAAGGTGACCGCGAAGCCTTTGAGCGATCCGAACGGTTGCGCCGCCATCAGTCGATCACCGTCACGAGCACCGCCGTCACGACCGCGTTCAGGGTGGCGACGGGCAGGAGGACCTTCCAGCCGAACTTCATGAGCTGGTCGTAGCGGAGCCGCGGCAGGGTGGCCCGGAGCCACATGAACACGAAGATGAAGCCGGCGAGCTTCAGGAGGAACCAGATCGGCCCGGGGAGCCAGGGCCCGCCCCAGCCGCCGAGGAAGAGCGTCACCGCGAGCCCCGAGAGCGTGACCATGTTGATGTACTCGGCCGTCTGGAAGAGGCCGAACCGCATCCCCGAGTACTCGGTGTGATAGCCGGCGACGAGCTCCTGCTCCGCCTCCGGCAGGTCGAACGGCGCGCGGTTGGTCTCAGCGATCCCCGAGATGAAGAAGACGACGAAGCCGACTAGCTGGGGGATTACGAACCAGATCGTCGCCTGCTGCTTCTCGACGATGTCGACGAGCGAGAGCGACTGCCCCATGATCACGACGCCGAGGACGGAGAGACCGAGCGAGACCTCGTAGGAGACGAGCTGGGCGCAGGTCCGCATGGCGCCGAGGAGCGAGTACTTCGACTCGCTCGCCCAGCCGCCGACGACGAACGCGTAGATCCCGATCGCGCCCAGCGAGAAGAGGAGGACGAGCGCGATCGACGTGTCCACGACCCAGCCGGTGACGTCGTAGTTCCCCCAGTGCCAGACGCCGCCGAACGGGATGACGCTGAAGGCCGCGAGCGCCGTGAAACCGGCGACGACCGGTGCTGCGTAATAGAGGATGTCGATCCCGGCCGCGGGCTCGAAGCTTGCCTTGCGGAGCAGCTTGACCAAGTCGGCGATCGGCTGGAGGAGGCCGAACGGGCCGGCGCGATTCGGGCCGTAGCGGAGCTGCATGCGGCCGAGGAGCTTCCGCTCCGTCCAGGTGAGGTACGCGAAGGCGCCGAGCACGAGGTTGACGACGATGAAGCTCTTGATGATGTCGATCCACCAGGGCTGATTGAGCTCCATCAAGCCCTCCGCTTTGCTCGAGGCTCGATGGAGAGTGGAGCGTCGAGGCCTCCGGCGTGATCCTCTGCAATGCGGATCACCCCTGACATGAGCCGACAGTTGACCTGCGCACGAAGCTCGCGGCTCGTTCCGTTCGATTTCACCGACACGATGTCGCCGGTCGCGATCCCGCGAGACTCGGCGTCCTCCCAGGAGACCTCGACCTCCGCGCCGGGGCGCTGGAACTCGAGCTCCTCGATCCGCTCGACGGCCGGCCCGGAGAAGAGCGCTCGGTAGCGGACGAGCTCGAGGCCCGAGCCGTGCGGGGCCGGAGAAGGGCTCGACGGCCCCGCCTCGATGCGTCTTCGCTCGCCTCGGGGCTCGAGCTCGGCCTGCTCGGCGGGGAGGGCCTCGGCCCACGGGGTGACGGCGACCTCGAAGCGCTCCGCGAGCCGGGCGAAGAACTCGAGCTCGTCCCACCCGGCCGGCGGGGTCACGGCGCGACGCTGGCGCTGGCGGCGGCCCTCGAGGTTCACCGTGGTCCCGTCCCGCTCGAGGTAGCTCGTGCCCGGAACGACGAGGTGCGCCTGCAGCGTGTGCTCGCCCATGAACATGGCGGTCACGAGGACGAAGCGCGCGCGGGCCGCCAGCTCGAGGACGCGAGGGTCGTAAACCGCCTCGTCGCCAGAGATCACGAGCGCGCCGATCTCTCCATCCCCGGGGGGGCCGGAGCCTCGCCCTCCGCCTGCGCCGTACCACGCTGCTGCGACTCCGCGGCCGTTCGGCGTCCGGGGAAGGACGTAGAGCGCGACCTCGCCCGGAAGCGATGCCGCAAGCGCCGCTGCGGCACGGCCGCCATCGGGAGCGTCCTGCGACCACACGATCGCCACGCTCGCCGCGGCCCGGAGCCGCTCCCGAACCTCGGACGGCGGAGATGCGCAGAACGCGCCGGCGCCGCCCGGAGCGACCTGCACGCCGCCGGTCGGCCCGGCCAGGATCACCTCGGCGCCCGCGCGGCGGGCAGCCTTCAGCCAGAGATCGACGACCGGAGCGCGTTCGACGACCGGGTCGTCGCCGACGACGAGGCAGACCTCCGAGTCGCGAATCGCCGAGAGCGGGGCCCCGAACCCGTCGAGCACCGGGTCGAGGTCATCGGGGAGCAGCGCGACCGCGGCGGCGCCGAGGCCCTCGCGGACGAGGCGCGAGAGCGCGGTCGCGTGCTCGACCGACTCGGCGCCGGAGAAGGCGACGACGATGGAACCGGCCGCCTCGCGGAGCCCCCGCTCCGCCTCGTCGAGCGCCTGCTCGATCGGCACCCGGTCGAAGCCGCGCCGGCGGACCCGGAGCAGCGGCGCTCGGATCCTGTCGTCCGCGCGGAGATGGCCGAAGGCGAAGCGGCCCTTGTCGCAAAGCCAGCCGTCGTCGACCTCCGGGTGATTCCGCGAGAGCACCCGCTGCGCCTTCCCTTCGCGGATCGTGATCCATGTGTTGCAGCCGACCGGGCAGAGTCCGCACACGGTCGGGACGTTGTCGATCTCCCACGGACGAGCCTTGAAGCGATAGGTGGCGGGCAGGAGCGCGCCGACTGGGCAGAGCTCCGTCACGTTCCCGGAGAAGTGCGCCCGGTAGGGCTCGTCCTCGAAGGTCGCGATCAAGGAGCTCGCGCCGCGGTTCTTCGCCACGAGCTGGCCGTCCTCCGAGATGCCCTCCGAGAAGCGCGTGCAGCGGTAGCAGAGGATGCAGCGCTCGCGGTCGAGGGTGATCGTGGGGGAGATCGGGATCGGCTTGTCGAAGGTCCGCTTCGGGAAGACCATGCGCGTCCGGCCGGGGCCGAAGCGGAAGGTCAGGTCCTGGAGGGGGCACTCACCGCCCTTGTCGCAGTCGGGGCAGTCGAGCGGGTGGTTCAGGAGGATGAACTCGAGCACCGCGTTCTGGCCCTCGGCTGCCTGCTCGCTCGTCTGGGCGGTGCGGAGCACGAGCTCGTCCTGGGCGGTCATCGTGCAGGCCGCCTGGAGCTTCGGCATCCCCTCGACCTCGCAGAGGCACATGCGGCACGCCCCGATGGGGGGCCCGAGGCGTGGCTCGTAGCAGAAGACGGGAATCTCGATGCCCGCCGCCAGAGCCGTCTCGATCAGGCCCGTGCCCTTCGGCACGCGGACTTCGTGGCCGTCAACCGTGACCGTGACGAGCTCGGGTGCGCTCATAGGCCGGTCTTTGGCATCTGAGCGTGTGGAGGGGGTGTGGGGGAACCGGGAGGTTCCTCCACCGGATCAAAGAATGGGGCCCGCGGGGGAAACATTGTTCCCCCCGCGGGAGCGAGCCGGAGGCGAGGGACGGTCATGCGAGTTCGGGCACCGGAACCTCGATCTGCGCGCGCAGGTGAGCGTGGTGCTGGTCGACCGGAGCGAGCACGTGGTCGAGGGTCGACTTGCCGCCGAACGGGCAGCC
>JBPCPR010000028.1:0-4997 GCA_050998925.1 Gaiellaceae bacterium | reverse complement strand
CCCGTCAGGCGTTCGATGACTGCGAACCATGCGCCGCCTCAAAAAATAATGCAAGTCGAGCGTGCGTTCCAGTGGGTGAGCTTCGAGAGGGTCTCCGAGCCGATCACGAGCGCGCGCTCGGCGAGGCCGCCGGCCAGCGCGCCGTAGGCCTGGGCGAGCGCATACACGAACCCGGTGCAGCCGGCGAGAAGGTCGTACGCCGCGGCCTTCGTGGCGCCGAGCTGGTCGGCGACGACGCACGCGGTGGCGGGGAAGATCATGTCGGGCGTGGCCGTCGCGACGATGATGTAGTCGATGTCCTCCGCGCGCACTCCCGCCTGGGCAAGGGCATCCCGGCACGCGGGCAGCGCAAGGTCGCTCGCAGCCTGCTCTTCCTCTGCGATCCGACGCTCCCGGATCCCGGTCCGCTCGACGATCCACTCGTCGGAGGTGTCGACCATGCGCTCGAGGTCGGCGTTCGTCAGAACCCGCTCCGGCACGTAGGCACCGACACCGGTGATCCCGATCTGCGTGCCGTCGACGTTCGCGATCACAGGACGCCGTCGGTCACGGCGAAGGTCAGCGTGCCGCGCACCGCGAGCTCACCCCCGACCGTCGCCCTCGCCTTGCCCCGCCCGATCGGCCCGCGCACCCGCTCGAGATCGCATACCAACTCGAGCTCGTCCCCCGGCTCCACGATGCGCTTGAAGCGGACGTCGTCGATGCCCGCGAAGAGCGCGAGCTTCCCGCGATTCTCGTCCTCCGAGAGGACGGCGACGGCGCCCGTCTGGGCGAGCGCTTCGACCATCAGGACGCCCGGCATGATCGGCCGGCCGGGGAAGTGCCCGGCTAGGTACCACTCGTCCTCACGGACGCGCTTTCGCGCGACGACGCGAGCACCCGGCTCCAGCTCGATCACTTCGTCGAGCAGGAGAAACGGCTCCCGGTGGGGGAGGATCTCCTCGATCTCGCGCCTGCCGAGCGGCAGCTTCACGCGGGCGAGTGCTCTTCGAGCCGAACGCGAAGACGCGCCCGCCCGCGGTGCACGTAGCTCTTGGCCGTGCCGACCGGCATGCTCGCCCGGCGTGCAACCTCCTCGTAGGAGAGGTCGAGCGCGTCCCGGAGGACGACGACCGCGCGCTGGTCGGCAGAGAGGCCGGAGAGGCCGTCGACGAGGTCCCGCCGCAGGTCGCCGATCATTGCCATCCGCGACGGATCCGAGTCGTCTCCAGCCGGCTCGTCCTCGAGCACGAGCGGATCGGTCGAGCGGGTGCGCTTCCGCGCGTGCACGTCGCGACACGTATTGACGACCAGGCGATGGAGCCACGTGACGAACTGTGCGTCGCCCCGAAACTGACGGATCCGCGTGCAGAGCTTTACGAGCGACTCCTGCGCGGCATCGCGCGCGTCCTCGAAGTCGCCGATCAGCTGCGACGCGAGCCTGTTCACCCGCGGACCGTGGCGCTCCACGAGCGTGTGGAGAGCCCCTGCATCGCCGGCTCGCGCCTTCGTAGCGAGCGCGAGATCCGAAAGCTTGCGGTAGGCCAGCAGCCGGGCGTTCTCCATCGTGTTCTCACTCAGACGGGCTGGAAGGACGGGCGGTTGCACGGCGCCGTTAGTCTAGACCGGCCGACCCATGCCGGACTCGCTCGCCCCCGAAAGCGTCGAGCCCCTGCTTCGGGGAGGCTTCGGGCTTCCGTATCGCTACGAGGTTTCTTGCGAGTCGACCCAGCGCCTCTTCGACCCGACGGCGCCCGAGGGCGCCGTCTCGGCCTGCGACGAGCAGACGGCGGGACGGGGTCGGCTCGGCCGCACATGGGAGGCTCCCGCCGGCAAGGCGCTGCTCGTCTCGATCCTCCTCCGCCCTCCGCCGGACTGCCAGGTCGCAGAGCTCTCCTTGGTCGGCGGCGTCGCCGCGGCGCTCACGGTCGAGCGCGCACTCGGCCTTTCCGCGCAGATCAAGTGGCCCAATGACGTGATGGTGAACCGCAGCAAGGTCGCAGGCGTATTGGCCGAGGCGTCCGAGGGCACGGTCGTGCTCGGAATCGGGCTGAACGTGAATCAGACGCGCGGCGAGCTGCCGCAGGGCGGGAGGGTTCCCGTGGGCTCCCTCCTCACGACCGACGCGGTCGAGCGCGAGCGTGCGCCTCTGCTTGCCGTGCTCGTCGGCGAGATCGAGCGGGCCTACAAACTCTGGCAGGCGGGCGGGCTCGCCGAGCTCTACGAGGAGCTTGGATCTCGAGACTTCCTGCGAGGTCGCCGGGTCACCGTCGAGGGCCGCTCCGGACTGGCCATTGCGATCGACCGACGCGGCAGGCTCGAGGTCGAGCTGGACGGCGAGCGGCGGCTGATCGAGAGCGGCGACGTCGCCTACGAGCGCTAGCGGGGGCGGACGCGGATCCAGAGGGTGCGGCTCGTATTCGCGGCGGCGTCCCACGCGACGATCCGGACGGGACCGCGCGGGGTCCGGCGCCAGACGACGCTCCGACCAGCACGGGCCTGAACCGTGAACCTCCGTCCCCCGAGCCAAAGCCGAACGACGGCTGGCTCGCTGAGGACGAACCGCACGCGGGTTCCGCCTCGAAGCCGGGTCGCGCGCGTGCCGGTGATCCGCGGCTTCGTCGCGTCGACCGCGACGCTCGCCCGAAGCGTGCGGGTGCCGAGATCGGTGGTCGCGGTCACCACCGCCCGGTAGGAGGCATCGGCGACCACGCGGCCACGCCGGCGGCCGTTCCAGACCAGGGACTGCGGTCCGGCCGCAAGCTGCTTCGAGAGAAGCTTGGTGACGAGGCGCGAGCCTCTGAAGATCCGCACCCGAATGGCGGCCGGGCGTGCCAGCGTGAAGGCGATGGCAGAGGTGTCGCGTCGCAGGTCGCGGTTGGGTGAGAAGGGCGACGGGCGTGCGGTGAGAAGGCCGAGCGTCCGATCGACGACAACCCAAAGCGTGCGGGTGACCCGCTCGGCGCCGGCGTCAGCCTCGATCACGACCGTGTACCGGCCGTCTGCAAGAGCGCCTCCTCCGAGCCGCCCGCCGTTCCAGGTGACCGAGGACGGCCCGTCCGGGAAGGCGCGCGGCGGGGATACGGTCGCCACACGCTTCCCGCCTGTGTCGCGAACGTAGACGGTGATCGAGGCCGGCACGGTGAGGCGGAAGCGGATGGTGGCCCGGTCGGCCACCCCGTCCCCGTTCGGCGAGACGACGGCTGGAGCCGCCCGTACGGACTCGAGCGCGAGCGAAGGTAGCGGGTCGGCGCCGAGGCGGCCCGTAGCGGGGCGCGCCGCGCCTGCTGCGATCTCCCACGCGTACGCTCCCGGGGCTGCCGTGGTTGCGTCCCACGTCCAGTCGACAGCCGAGCCGGTCCCGGAACCGCTGGCGGCGACGGTGCCGTCCGGGCTCCTGACCGTGACGGTCCAGCTCTCCTCCGCCGAGACCCGGGCCGTGAAACGGACCTGCTGCCCAGGCAAGCCCGCAACCCTGGGATCGTAGATCTTCGGCAGGCCGATACCTGCCGTCAGCGTCGCGAGCTCCGGCAGGGTGTCGTAGAGGATCTGGCCCGGACAGCTCGTCGGGCCCGTGTCGCGGTGCCCGGAGACCACGCGCAGGAGAACCGGTGTCCCGGCCGGATAGCGTGGGTTCCCGCCGGACCGCCAGACGACGCTCGCAGCAGGGTCGACGTGCGCGACGTCGAGCCGCCAGGCGAGCAGAGCGACGAGCGCGTCCTTCGCTGGCTGCTCGATTCCGGCGGCCGTGTAGGTGCCGAGGACGGCGACTCCGACGCTCCCCGTGTTGAAGCCCGGAGCATGGGCTCCGACCACGTTGCGGGCGATGCCGCCCGCGCGGCCCTCGAAGACCTGGCCGAACCGATCGACAAGGAAGTTGTAGCCGATGTCGTTCCAGCCGTTCCCCTGCACGTGGTAGCGCTGGATCCCGCGCACGATCGCCGCCGACTGCGCCGGCGTCGAGGGCTGGGCGCCAGCGGTGTGATGGACGACGGAGAAGCCGATCCGATCCGCGTACCAGGGCGCCGAGCGGACGATCGACTCGTCGGCGCGCCAGCCTGCACGCAGGACGATCGGGGGCAGGGCCACCCGGGCGACCGTGCGAGGAGCCGAGCCGACCGCCGTTCGCACCAGATGGGACCGGAGCCGACCCACCTCTCCGACCAGGCGGTACTGGATGCGGTTCGCACTTCCGGTCCAGAACGGGTTCCCGAGCTTCCAGCCACGCGTACGCACCTCTTCCGGGCTTCCGAGATCCGGCAGATCCTCCGCCTCGGGGCGTGCGAAGCGCCAGGCCGACCAGCCGCGAGCGCCCGCGGTTCGGAAGTAGACCTTCCCGGAGCCGCGCCAGTGAAGCCCGATGAGATTGAAGGGCACCTCAACCGCTCGCGCCGACAGCACGCGGCTCGCGCCGGAGGTGGAACGGGAGGCCGCAATGGGCTCTTCGTGCACCGACATCGTGACCCCGGCCTCCGCGAGACCTGGCAATGCGAGCGCAAGCGCACCCAGGAGGATTGAGACGCGTGGCAGGGCCATGAGCGTCGGGACAGGCTTCACGAGAGCAGAGATCGGCGCGCCCCGCAAGGACTTGAGGGACCGACTGATAGAATGCTTACACCTTGAAGAGCCGATTCCTGCAGGCTCTTCCGCCCCTGGCGGCCTTGATCTTTGCCGCCGTTGCGTTGGCCGGCGGCGAACCTGCGACCGAACGCCCACGGGTTCTCGCAGTCGAGTTCGCAAACGACGTCAACCCGGTCACGCAGGACTACCTGACGAACGCAATCGACAGGGCGAACGACGAGGGCTACGACGCGGTCGTCATCCTCACCGACACCCCGGGCGGGCTCGACTCCTCGATGCGGGCGATCATCAAGAAGGAACTCGCCTCGAGGGTGCCGGTCGTGCTCTACGTGTCTCCCCCTGGCTCGCGGGCCGCGTCGGCCGGGGTCTTCCTCGCCATGGCCGCCGACGTCGCCGCGATGGCGCCCTCGACGAACATCGGCTCGTCGACGCCGATC
>JBPCPR010000023.1:0-5514 GCA_050998925.1 Gaiellaceae bacterium | reverse complement strand
GGCCCGCGCATGGTCAAGCCGCCGGTCGTGCTCGTCGCCGGGATGCTGCGAGGGCTCGGGCGCGGTGTCGACACCGACGCCTGGGCCTGGATCGGGGATATGTGCGGCCAGCACCTCTTCTATCCGCCCAACGTTTCCGGCTGGCAGGACGAGCGGTGGCTCGACACGGCCACGTTTCGCGGCCGCTGGCACGCGGTCAACCGCGCGCTCGCGCCCTACACCAAGGATCCAGACGACGAACGGGGCTCGGAGCCTCTCGACGCGGGCTCAGCTCGTCGAGCGTGCGGTCGCGTTCTGGGGCTCTCCGACCATCTCGGCCCCCACGCGCGGGGCCCTGGTCGAGTTCGCCCAGCAGGCGATCGCGGACGCGAACGCAGGCTGGAAGCAGGAGGTCTAACCGGTGCTGATCCAGAACGCGCTCCGCCAGCTCGTGCCCGTCTCCCCCGACTACCAGACCAGTTGAGAGGCTCATGACCCCCACCCGCTCCTGCCACTGCAACGAGTTCTCCCGCTCCCACCTCGTGCGCCGAGCCGTCGCCGAGGCAGGTCGCGGCCTGCCCGCGATCGAGCCCGGCATGCCTCTTCCCGCCGGCACCGGCCTCGACCGGCGCACGTTCCTCGCACGCAGCGCGAGACTTGCGCTCGGGGTCTACGGCGCCAGCAGGCTGAGCTTGGACCTGCTCGACGAGGGCATCGCGCGGGCCGCCTCGGCCCCGCCGGGCCGTGTGCTCCTCTCGGTCTTCCTCGACGGAGGCGCGGACTCGATGTCCGTCCTCTTCCCGAGCGGCGACCCCCGATACCGCAAGCTCCGGCCTCGGCTCGCGCTCCCGGAGTCGGTTGGACAAGTTTTTACCGAGGATCCCCGCCTGCGCTGGCATCCCGCCGCGTCCCCCCTGGCCGCGCTGCACGCCGAGGGGAAGCTGACGACGATGCCCGCGGTCGGATACGCGAATCCCGACCAGTCCCATTTCACCTCCCGCCACTACTGGGAGGTGGGAGCAACCAGCTCGGCGCTCCGCACGGGCTGGATCGGCCGGTACCTCGATCGTGTCGGCGCTCCCGACAACCCGCTCCAGGGCCTCTCGCTCGACTGGCAGCTGCAGCCGTCGCTCGCCACGAGCCGCGTGCCGGTGGCAACCGTGAACAGCCCCGACGGATACGACTTCTGGGCCCGCGGGGTCTGGGGCGAGGTCGAGGACCGGATGCTGCCGGCGATCGGCCGGCTGGGGGCCGTGCAGCCACGCGGCGATCGCGGCATCGCGCAGGCCGCGGACGTGGCGACGCAGGTGGACCAGCTTCGCGTCCAGCTTTCGACGTTCGGCGCCTTCACGCCGCCGGTCGCCTACCCGCGGCGACGAGTTTCCGAGACGGCTTTCCGGCCTCGCCGCGATGATCTCGGCCGGCCTCCCGCTCCACTGCGTCGCCATGCGGGCACCGGGCGCCTACGACACGCACGACGACCAGGTCGCCCAGCTCGATGAGGGGCTGACCTTGACCGCCCAGAGCCTCTACGCCTTCCAGCGCGACCTCGAGGCGCGCGGAATCGCCGACCGGGTCGTCACGCTCGTCTGGTCGGAGTTCGGCCGCCGGGCCGAGGAGAACGGCTCGGGCACGGATCACGGCGCCGCGGGGCTCGGGCTCGTCATGGACTCCCGGGTTCGCGGGCAGATGATCGGGGAGTTTCCGGGGCTTGCGAACGGCCTCGACTCCGATGGGAACCTGCGTGCAACCTCGGACTTCCGCGGCCTCTACAGCGCCCTGCTCGAGCAATGGCTCGGCACCGACGCGGCCGGCATCGTCCCGAACGCCGCCGCCTACGCCCGGCCCGCGGTGATCAGGTGAGGCTCATCGGTGTGGCAGGCGCTCTCGCCGTCGCTGCGCTCGCTGTCTCGGCTCCGGCTGGAGCTGCTCCCGCGTCGCCCGCGCGACTGCAGGTCGGCGCAACGGAGTTCCGTTTCACGCTCTCGCGCCTCCAGATCAAACGCGGGCCGGCGATCGTCGAGCTGGTGAACAGAGGCGAGGACGACCACGACCTCAGGCTGCGCCGGATCGGCGGCACGAAGGTCTGGAAGCTCGAGCGCACGCACCCAGGCGACCGCGCACAGCTCTCGGCTTCGTTCTTCGCAGGGACCTTTCGGCTCTGGTGCTCGCTGCCCGGCCACCGACAGGCTGGGATGCAGGCGACACTCCGCGTCGTCCGGTAGTCGGGCCAGGCTCCGCCCATGTCCCGCGACGGCGAGGAGGGGGTGGGGTGGCCGGTTGTCGTCCTGCCCTACGACGTGCGCTGGCCCGCGCTCTTCGGGGCCGAGCGGGATCGGCTCGCAGGGATCTTCGGCGAGCGCGCGGCCGGAATCGAGCACATCGGGTCGACCGCGGTCCCGGGCCTCGCCGCGAAGGAGATCGTGGACATCCTCCTCGGCCTGCGCCCGCTCGAGCTCGGTCCGGAGGATCTGGACGCGATGGCCCGCCTGGGCTACGTCTACCGCGGGGAGCTCGGGATTCCCGGGCGCCACTTCTTCCAGAAGGGCGAGCCCCCGACGCATCACGTGCACGCGGTCGAGCACGGCTCTGTCGAATGGCTGAAGCACGTGCACTTCCGCGACCACCTGCGCGCACACGCGGGGGATGCGCAGAGCTACGCGAAGCTGAAGCGCGACCTCGCCACCCGCCACCCGGACGACCGGGACGCCTATACGGAGGGGAAGTCGCCCTTCGTCGCGGCCGTGCTCAGAAGAGCTTCGAGAGGTTCAGGAACGCCGGCCCGAGGATGACCACGAACATGGCCGGGAAGATGAACACGACGGTCGGGAACAGCATCTTGATCGGCGCCTTCATCGCCCGCTCCTCCGCGGCGGCCTGGCGCCGGTTCCTCGTGTCTGCGGCCTGTACCTTAAGAATCCGGCCCAGTGAGATGCCGAGCTGGTCGGCCTGGATAATCGCCCTGGTGAAGGCTGCGATCTCCGGCGTGTCGACCCGCTGAGACATCTTCTTCAGGGCTTCCTGCCGGCTCTCGCCGATCCGCATCTCACCCAGCGTGAGCGAGAACTCCTGGGCCAGCGGACCGTGCATGTGCTCGGTCAGCTTCGAGATCGCGCCGTCGAAGCTGAGCCCTGCCTCGACGCTGACGGCGAGAAGGTCGAGGGCGTCCGGGAGCTCGGCGCGGATGCGCTCCTTGCGACGGCGCGCCTTCAGCGTGATCCATGCATCGGGGATGAAGAACCCCGCGAGCGCAAAGGCGAGGCTGAGCGCCAGGCTGCCTGCGGGCCCCTTGCCGGTCACGGCGGTCATCGCACCACCCGCGAAGAACCCCCCGGCGCCCAGAATTCCCTTGGCGGCGAGATAGGTGGTGGGCGAGAGCGTCCGGCCCATCCCGGCGGACAGGAGCTTCAGGTTGATCGAGTCGACCGTCGCCCTCGGATTGATGCGGAGGACGAAGCGTGCGAGCCCGGTCGACATCGGCACGAGCGCCCGGTCCCGAAAGGTCTGGGCGTTGGGGCGGTCGTTCACCCGACGCCGGGACTCGCCGTAGCGCGCAGCGCGGCGGATCGAGCCCTCCCGCTGGCGCAAAGGCAATGTGGCCACCTCGCTGACGAGGAAGACTGCGAGGCCGAGCGATGCGATGCCGAGAAAGAGGAAGAGCACGCTACCCCCTGAAGGAGACGATTTTCTTGAGGATGAGAGAGCCGAAGGCCATCATCACGAGCATCACGATCAGCAACATGTGGCCCGTACTCGTGTGGTAGAGCGGCTCCATGTACTCGGAGTTGACCAGGGTGATCGCACCCAGGACGAAGAACGGTAAACCGACCAGCGTGTAGGCCGACATGCGGCCCATCGCCGTCAGCCCTCTGATCTTCCGCTGGAACTGCTGGCGGTCGCGAACGGTGTCCGCGACCATGTCGAAGATCCCGGCCAGCGAGCCGCCGACCTGGCGCTGGATCGTGACGGCCGTGATCACGAACTCGAAGTCCTTCGACCCGAGGCGTCGTGCCATCTCGGGGAGCGCCGCGTCCATCGGACGGCCGAGGCGGGTTTCGGCGAGCACGCGCTTGAACTCCTTCGACGCGGGCTCCTGATCCTCCTCGACGACCGCCTGGAGGCCCTGCCGGAAGCTGTGGCCCGCCTTCAGCGACGCCGCCATCGTCACGAGGAGGTCGGGAAGCAGGTTCTCGAAGGCACGAAGCCTGCGCCTCGCCTTCACGTGCACGACCAGGTACGGGATGAGCGCGCCCACCGCGAGCACGGCGAGAATGACGAAGCTCGGCAGGCCGGCGACGGCGGCGATCAAGCCGGCGAGGAACGCCGAGCCGCCCATGAGGTACATGAACTCGACCGTGCGGATCGGAAGATCGGCCCGCTCGATCAGGTTGCCCATGCGCTGCCAGCGCCGGAGGTGCCCGAACGTCCTTTCGGTGGCCCGTAAGAGCCCCGAGGCGAGCGCAAGCCGCTCGCGGCCTTCGGGCCGCCTGACCTCCGCCTCCGTGGGCCCCACGTGTGGATCGAGGCGATGGGAGAGCCAGGCGCCCTTCTTCGCGGCGAACGCGAAGAGGCCCGCGAGGAGCACGAGGAGACCGACCGCGCCTCCGAGCACGAGCGCGCCCCAGGCGCTCTGGAGCACCTGCTCGGGCAAGAGCGGGGATGGCCTGGCATTCTCGGCCCGCGGCGAGAAGCCCGGAATGTCGAGCGGGGCCTCAACCGGCTTGTCGCCGGGGGTGGAGGCCTCGACGGTGAGCTGGTCGCCGGGCCGCGCCGCAGTGACGTAGCTGATCTGCCACGTACGCCTGAGCTCCTCCGCGATCGATGAGTAGATCTGCGCCAGGGCCTCGCTCGAGGCGGCGCCGTAGTAGGTGCCGCCCGTCGTCTCTGCGAGCTCCTTCAGCGGAGCCGGGGTGAAGCGCGGGCTCTCGATCGCAATCGGGTAGACGGAAACGTCTGCGTTCTTCGCGGCGCGGATGGCGTCGGCCAGCGACGCCTCGCTCATGGTCTCGTTGCCGTCGGTCACGAGGATGACCACCCGTGCCGGCAATGGCTCTCCCTGGAGCGAGCGAGCCGAGAGGACGACGGCGTCCCAGAGCGTCGTGCCCTCCACCGGGTCGACGGCGAGAGTCCTGAGCGCCGTGTCGGCGTTGATCGTCGCCGTCGTGAAGCCCGTCAGCGCGACCGCCTCCGTCGCGTACGTCGCGATGGCGATCCTGTCGGCGGCAGGCTTCGCCTCGATGAAGGCGCGGGCCGCCGCGACGGCGTCGGCGAGCGGCTGGCCCCGCATCGACCGGGAGCGGTCGATCGCAAGCACGATGCTCTTCGCCCGCCCCAGATTCTCCGCCGTGATCCCCGCCGGCGTCTGCCCGCCTTCGGTGAGCTTCGGGGGGCGAACGGTCGGGGCATCGGTGACGACGCTGACCCTGACGGTCGGATACGCGCTCGTGTCGACGGCCTTCACCTGCACGCCCGCCGAGGCGAGCGCAGGCAGGAGGAATCCGGCGAGCGCCGCGACTAGGATCGGTCGGCGCATCA
>JBPCPR010000306.1:0-4449 GCA_050998925.1 Gaiellaceae bacterium | reverse complement strand
CGCCTGCGGCGATCCGTGAGCCCGAGCCCGCAAACCCGACTCCGACGATCAGGACGAGTGCGAGGAGGGCCGCGGCGGCGCCCGCCAGCCCGCGCCGATGAGGCAGGACCGCGCGAAAGCCGCGCCGGCGCCTGGGGGCAGCACGAGGCCGGCGCACCGGACGAACACCAGCCTCCGCGCGCACGAAGTGGGCGAGTTTAGCAGCGTCAAGGAGCCGGGAGACCCAGCGAACGGCGGAGCCGAAGCACCCGTTCCACCTTCTCGTCGAGGAGCCCCCGTCGGGCGAGCGGAACGAGTGCGGCGATCGCACGCCCGGCGTCACGGCCGTTGGTGTAGAGGACGAGGTCGGCCCCGCCGAGGATGGCCAGCCGGGCGGTGACGACCGCGAACCTCGACCCGAAGACGGAGACCGAGTCGGTGATCGCGACCCCGTCGAACCCTGTCTCCCGGAGAAAGCGATAGACCCGGCGGGAGAACGAGGCGCGCCTGCGCCCGAAGCGGTCGTAGATGGCGTGGCTCGTCATTACGCACGGGACTCCCGCTCGGATCGCCCGCCGGAACCCGGCCAGCTCTCCCGCTCGGACGGACGCGTGCACCTGGGGTGACTCGTCGGTGGAGATGGGCGCGGTACCGAGACCCGGGAAGTGCTTCGCACACGCACCCGCGCCGCCGGCCGCCAGGCCTCGCGCGAACGCGACCGCGAGCACCGGCCGGCGAAAGTGCCGGGAGCCGAGCGGGCCGCCTGCCGAGTCGAGCACTGGCGCCAGGTCGACGTGTGCACCCGCCCGGCGCAGCGCCCGGCCAGTGCTCCGCCCCGAGATGAATGCCTGGCGAACGCTCGTGTAGGACGCAGCCGGCACCGAAGGCGGCAGTCGCTCGAAGGTCTGGGCCGTCCCCCCTTCCTGGTCGACGAAGACGAGCGCGTTCCGGGGTCGCGGCTCGCCGAGGCTCCAGCGCTGGACGACCACGCCGGCCACGCCCCTCGGCGCCGGGAGGCCCGAGACGACGACGAGTGCGGCCTTCTGGCGCGGCGTCAGCCCTTCTAAGGGATCCGGAGCCGGAGGAGCCGCTGCGGGCGCGATCGAGGCCAGAAAGGCCTGCAAGAGCGCTATCAGCCGCACCGTCCGTACACTACGGCCTCGTGGACTTCGACCTGACGCCAGAGCAGCGCGAGGTGCAGGCGACCGTCAGGCGCTTCGTCGACGAGCGGGTCCTGCCGAACGCGGTCGAGAACGACATCGAGCACCGCCTCGACCTGGAGACGATCGAGGGAATGGCCGAGCTCGGGCTCCTCGGGATCGTGATTCCGGAGGAGTACGGCGGGGCGGGGATGGACTACGTTTGCGAGGCGCTCGCGTGCGAGGAGATCGAGCGCGGCGAGGCTGCCTTCAGGACCCTCATCTCCGTTCACGTCGGGCTCAACTCGCTTTCGCTCCTCAAGTACGCGAGCGAGGAGCAGAAGGAGCGCTACCTGGCCCCGCAGGCGCGGGGCGAGAAGCTCGCCTGCTTCGGCCTCACCGAGCCCGAGGCGGGCTCGGACGTCGCAGCGATGCGGACGACCGCACGGCGCGAGGGAGACGGGTACGTTCTGAACGGCCAGAAGAACTGGATCTCGTACGCGACCGTCGCGGACCACCAACTCGTGTTCGCAAAGACGGACGTCGAGGCCAACCACAAGGGCATCTCCGCGTTCGTCGTCGAGCGGGAATGGCCCGGGGTCACGACCCGGGAGACCGAGAACAAGCTGGGGATCTGGGCCGGCTCCACGGGCGAGCTCTTCTTCGAGGACGTCGAGGTGCCCGCGGAGAATCTCGTCGGCCGTGAGGGCCAGGGCTTCGAGATCGCCATGCACGGCCTCGACCAGGGCCGCTTTACGGTCGCGGCCGGCGCGTGCGGCGTCATCCGGGCATGTCTCGAGCGCTCGGTCGAGTACGCCCGCGCGCGCGAGACCTTCGGCAAGCCGATCGGCAAGTATCAGTTCGTCCAGGACATGATCGCCGAGATGGTGCTCGGCTATGAGACGTCGAAGCTCCTGGTCATGCAGGCGGCCTGGCTCAAGAACCAGGGTGTCAGGAATACCCGCGAGACCAGCCTGGCCAAGTGGCACGCAACCGAGTCGGCCTTCAAAGCCGCGCACCTCGCGATCCAGGTGCACGGGGCCTACGGCTATTCCGCGGAGTACGGCATCGAGCGCTACTTCCGCAACGCCCGGGCCCCGATCATCTACGAGGGCACGACCCAGATCCACAAGATGATGCAGGCGGAGCACGCGCTCGGTTACAGGAACCTGAACGGGCGCGACGGCGACGTCTCGCCCCTCGCCTCATGGGCCCCAGCGCTCTCGGCGCACTCCCACTAGCGCTCGCCGCGGCGGCGCTTGCACTTCCACCGGCCGCGGTGGGCGCTCTGCCGGCGCGTGGGGTCTTCGTTCCGGGAACGAGCCTGGGCGGCGTCCGGCTCGGCGATACGAGGAGCGAGGTCCTCGACGCCTGGGGTCGTCGCCACGGAGTCTGCCGCGACTGCCGTCTCGTCACCTGGTACTTCAACCTGAAGCCCTTCGAGCCGCAGGGTGCCGCGGTCGTCTTCCGCCGCAGCCGCGTCGTCCGCGCCTTCACGGTCTGGCGCCCCCGCGGGTGGCGTACGGACGAGGGGCTCGCGCTCGGCGCGACCAGCAGCGCGCTGGCAAAGGCCGTTCCCGGCCTCGCGAGGCGGTCGTGCAAGCGCTACACCGCGCTCCTCGACCCCGGAGACATGCGAACGACGAGCGTCTTCTACGTCTACCGCGGGCGGCTCTGGGGCTTCGGGCTCATGCGCCCGCGACTTTCGCCCTGTCTGTAGCCCGCTCGGCCTCGACGAGGCGGGCCACCAGCGGGATCGCGAGCAGGATCGGAATCGCGACGACCGGCCAGACGATCCCGTAGCCCTCGGTCGCCCGCAGGTAGGGGCTGGAGATGTCGATGGCAGCGCCGACCGCGAGCGGGCCCACCATGAGCCCGAGCCTCTTCATGGTCAGCGCAAGACCGCGAATAGGCGAGCCCGAAGGCGCCGAGCCCGAGGATCCAGGTCAAGCGGCCCGGAGAGGGAGTCACCTGGCCGGTGTCAGGCTCTTCGAGCCGTGGCCCGGCTCCGGTCACACGCGATCTAGACCGAGAGCCGCCGGGAGGTCGAGCAGGGTCGGCAGGGTGTCGTCCCGATCGGCGTAGCGCCCGTCGCGGTCGACCAGGAAGGCGCGCATCCCCAGGGCCTTGGCACCCTCGACGTCGTCCGCGATCGAGTCCCCGACCATCACCGCGTCCGCCGCGTCGACCTCGAGCATCTCGAGCACGCCGCGGAAGATCGTCGGGCTCGGTTTCACCTTCCCGTGCGTCCCGGAGGAGATCCAGACGTCCACGTCGAGCTCGAAGTGCCGGATGAAGTGGTCGAGGTCTCGGCCCGTGTTCGAGACGAGGCCGATTCTGAGGCCGTGCCTGCGGAGCTCCGCCAGGGCCGGCAGCGTGTCCTCGTAGAGCTCGAAGTTCTCCGAGCGCTCCCACCCCTTGGTGATCTCCTCGGCGATCGCTCGGATCTGGTCGCCCTCGCCCCCCATGCCACGCACGATGTCTTCGGTGAAGCGCACCCAGATCTCCTCGTCGTGGTCGAGCTCCGGGTGGTGCTGTAGATCCACGACGGCGGCCTCCCGCGCCTCCCCGTACCTGGCGGGGTCGAGCGCGAGCCCGTAGCGCTCCCCCACCGCCCGGTAGCCCTCGGGGCCGAGCAACGGGCCTGGCTTCGTGAGGGTGAAGTCGACATCGAAGAGGACCGCCCGCAGCGGGCGCGCCACGCCTACCCCTAGACGCCTGCCGGCCAGCGGTAGGCCGCCGGCTGGCGGTTCGCGAGCGACGGCAGGTCGCGACGGACCTGCTCCAGGCGGGCCTTGTCGATCTCGGCCGCGATGACGCAGTCCTCGTCCGGAGCCTGGGCCAGGACGACGCCCCAGGGATCCACGATCGAGGAGCGGCCGTACGACTGCTTCCCGCCCTCGTGGACCCCCCACTCGTTCGCCGCCAGGACGTAGCACTGGTTCTCGACAGCCCGGGCGCGGAGCAGGAGCTCCCAGTGGTCTTTGTCGGTGTAGAGCGTGAACGCGGCCGGGACGGTCATGAGCTCGGCTCCCTCGAGCGCGAGGATGCGGTAGAGCTCCGGGAAGCGTAGGTCGTAGCAGACCGTCAGGCCGACTCGCCAGCCCTCGGCGTCGCACAGGTTCGTCTCCTCCCCCGGCTCTTCGGCCTCCGACTCGCGGTAGACATGGCCACCGACCTCGACGTCGAACATGCGGATCTTCCGGTAGGCCGCAACGATGTCGCCGGGAGGGTCGATGACCACGCTCGTGGTCGAGAGCTTCTCGCGCCCCTCACGCTCCTCGGTGATCTAGCCGCCGACAATCGTGATCCCGTGGGTTCGGGCCCAGTC
>JBPCPR010000130.1:0-3485 GCA_050998925.1 Gaiellaceae bacterium | reverse complement strand
CCCGCCGCCAGAGCCGAGATCGAGCACCGTCTCGCCTTCATGCAGGTCAGCGACCATGATCGGATTGCCGCACCCGAGCGAGGCGAGCGCCGCCGCCTCTGGCAACTCGCCGCGCTGCTCGGCGTCGTAAAGCCCCTCCACGAAAAGAGCTTCATCGGTCTCCCCGTCACAGCAGGAGCCGCTGCCGCAGCTGCCCCTCGATCCTTCGCTCACCGCGCGCGCGGATTCTGCGTAGCGGCGCCGCACCTGCTCGCGCAACTCATCAACAGTGGTCGTCCTCATCTGCAGCACACTCCCTTCAGGTCGGCGACGGCCGCGAGCTTGTCGACGGCGTCGCTTTTCAACGAGAAGAACGCCCACTTGCCACGCTGCTCGCGCTCGGCAAGCCCAGCGTCGACGAGCTTCTTCATGTGATGCGAGACCGTCGGCTGCGACAAGCCGATGGGCTCGATCAGATCGCACATGCAGACGGCGCCGTCACTCGTTGCCAGCAGGTTCACGAGCCGCACCCGCGCCGGATCGCCGAGCGCCTTGAAGAGCTCGGCTGTCGCCTCGGCCTCCTCGTCCGACAGGGTCGGAGCGGCGAGGGGCGCACAGCAGACAGCCGGCTCGAGCGTAGCGCTCATTGGAACTTTCCCTGCCGGGGCACCTCGAGCCGAGCCTGCTCGCGCGCCTGAGTCCTTCGGCACGCTTCGGCGCAGACGCTGCCGCAGTGATCACAGAGCTCCACTGTGCAGGTGTTTCGCTTCAGTCTGAGCATGGTCTCTCCTCGCAAAACGTATCGACGAACATAAATATATCGAAAGATGTCGATGCGTGTCGAGTTGTTGTTGCATCAGGGTGCCAGCGAGAGGTCGTCGCGGACGCTGACCAGGTCATCGTCGTCGGCTGCCCAAACGCGCGTGCGCGGGTCCTTGGCGAACGCAATGCGCAAATGGCGCAGCGCGTCGGCGCGATCACCTGCGAGCGCGTAGTAGCAGGCGAGCTGATAGTTGAGATGACCATGCTCGGGCCAGTCGTCGAGGCCCTCGGAGGCAATCGCAACCGCTCGCCCGTAGTCACCGGCGTTAACCGCCGCCTGTGCTGCGTACCAGTACTCGAACGGAGAGGCCGGAACGGCCCGCCCGGCACACCCGGCGGACGGCAATCCAAGGTCAAAGACGCTTCAGGAAGCGTGCCCTTTAGGAACTCGGCCGGAGCTGGCACCGCACTAGCTCCTCAGGACGATTCGTCGTCTCATTGCTCTCCGCGCATCCAGACGTCAGGATGCAAGACGGCCTCTGGGAGCCCCATCCCGACGGTCTATTCGTCGGCCGGGATCCGCTGCTCGCGCTGGAGTCCCTGCAGTCGGGAGCCGCAGCACCGCATAATCCGCTGCCCTTCGGCCAAGGCCTATGCTAGGCCGCGATGGACGGCCTCCGGAAGCTCTACGTGATCGTCGAGGAGGTGCGGTCGGAGTCGGGCCGCCCGGTCGAGCCGCCGACGCTTGTGGCGGCCGCCGGCGCCGTCGTCGAGAACCCGCTGGCAGGACGCTTCGTCGACGATCTCGCGGCGGTCGCGGACGCCTACTGCGAGCCGCTCGGCCGTCTGCTGACGCAGCGGGCGCTCGGGGCCCTCGGCGCCGCGGACGTCGAAGGCTACGGGAAGGGGACGCTCGTCGGCCTCGGAGGCGAGGTCGAGCACGGGTCGGCCATAATCCACAACCTTCGCTTCGGGAACCTCGTGCGGGACCCCGTCGGCGGCAGCTCCCTTCTCCCCTCCGCGGAGAAGTGCGGGCCGGCCGGCGCAGTGCTCGACCTCGCGCTCAAGCACAAGGACGACCACACGGTCCGCTCCCATCACCAGACGTTCGAGGCGCGAATACCCGACGCTCCGCGCGACGACGAGATCGTCGTCTGGGTCGCCCTGGCCTCCTCGGGACGCCCGCTCGCGCGGCTTCCGGCCTTCGGTAGCGAGCTCGCTGCCGACACATCCTGACGGCATGACGCGCGTCGCGTTCATCGGCCTCGGCACGATGGGGCTGCCGATGGCCCGCAATCTCCTCGCCGCCGGCCACGCGGTCGTCGCGGTCGACTCCGACCCGGGCCGCACGAGGCTCCTGGACGCTCCGGCCGCCACCACGCCTGCCGAGGCGGCCGAGGCCTCCGAGGTCGGGATTCTCTCGCTTCCGTCGCAGGCGGCTGTGGAGGAGGTCGTCCTCGGTCCCCGCGGGCTCCGTGCCGGCGCGCCGTCAGGATTCGCGGTCGTCGACATGTCCACCGGCCCGCCGGCGCTCGCCCGCCGGCTCGCTGACGAGCTCGGCCGGACCGGGATCGTCTTCCTCGACGCACCAGTCAGCGGGGGGCCGCGCGGCGCGGACGCCGGCACGCTCACGATCATGGCCGGCGGAGCCATTGAGGCGTTCGCCCTCCTGCGACCCTTGCTGGAGGCGCTCGGGTCGCCGGTCGTCCACGTAGGCGAGGCGGGCGCCGGCCAGGCGGCGAAGCTCTGCAACAACCTCATCGCCGGAGCGACCATGGCCGCGATCGCCGAAGCCTGCGCCATCGCCTCTCGGGAAGCCATTGCCCCTGCTGTCCTCTACGACCTGCTGACCTGCTCCACCGGCGACTCGCGTGTCCTCCGCACACGCTTTCCGGTCGGAGGCGTCGCCGCCGAGCATCCCGCCTCGCACGCATACGAGCCGCTCTTCTCCCTCGACCTGATGGCGAAGGACCTCGACATCGCGCTCGAGCTCGCCGCCGCCCACGGCGTCGAGACGCCGGTGGCGAGCGCTAGCCGCGCTCGCTACCGGGACGCCCAGGTGCGGGGGCTCGGCGGGCTCGACTACTCGGCGGTCTACGCCCCGCACCGCCCGTGATCGGCTCTCCGAGAGCCGTGCTCACCGCCGCTTCGGCGGCGCAGGCCTCCGTCTCGGTCGTGGGCTTCGGCCTCCCCGCAATCGGCCCCGACCTGCGCGACGCCTACGGACTCTCCCTTCCGATGCTCGGCGCCGCCCTGGCGGCGAATATCTTCGGCTCGGGAGTCTTCCTCATCGCGGCGGGCTTCCTGGTCGACCGGTACGGCGCCCGGCCTTCGATGCTCGCCGGAACCGCCCTCGGGGCCGGAGGGCTCGCCGCGGCCGGCTTCGCCCCTGGAGAAGAGGTGCTCGTGGCACTCCTCTTCCTCTCGGGAGTGGGGTCTTCTGTCGTGCCGATGGCCGGCACTCGGGCGCTCTTCGGCGCCTACGAGGTCGACCGGCGCGGCTGGGCGTTCGGGGTCCGGCAGATGGCGGTGCCGCTCGGAGGGACAGTGGCGGCGCTCCTCCTGCCGGGGCTGGTCGCTCTCGGCGGGATCCGGCTCGCCCTCATCGGGAGCGCGCTGCTCGTTCTGTCCGCTGGCCTCGGCTTCGCTGTCGTCGGGGGGTTCGCCGTGCAGCGGGACCGGGGGGGGGGGGTGCGGGGGTTTCCTATCTGGTTCGCATCAGGAGGGGGGGGAGGATCTTTCTT
>JBPCPR010000124.1:0-3990 GCA_050998925.1 Gaiellaceae bacterium | reverse complement strand
AGGTGGGGCGAAGCGGCTTCGTCTCGGCCGTCGGCTCGGGCTCGAGCGGACCCTTCGGGCCGCGGACTCCCCACTCGCGCCGCTCGAGCTGCTCGTCGGGCCTGAGCCCCGGTGCAAGGCCGCGCTCTCCGGTCGCCGGGTCGAAGTGCTGGCCCTCGCCATAGATCGACATCGAGGACGCGACGATCACCTTCTGGACGGCGTCTCGGCGCTCGAGGATCTCCTCGAGCACGACAGCGCAGCCGATCGTGTTGATGGACATGTAGCGCTCGATCTCGTACATGGACTGGCCGACACCGACGGCCGCGGCGAGGTGCACGACCGAGTCGACGCCTTCGAGTGCGGCGCGCACCGCCTCGCGGTCGCGGACGTCACCGACGAGGAGCTCGACCGCGGCATCGAGATAGACCGGCCGCTCGCGATCCCGGTGCACCTGCGGCTCGAGGCTGTCGAGCGCACGCACCTCGTATCCTTCGGCGAGGAGGAGATCGGAGAGGTGGGAGCCGATGAACCCGGCCCCGCCCGTGACGAGTACACGCATGGTGCTCATGTAGATCCGAGGGTGCCGCCACCCGAGCCGGGCGGCGAAGCGGCGGTCACGCTATCACGGCCCGAACGCATGCTTCGCCACAGCAGGATCAGCCCGCCGGGGATGGCCACGGCGACAGTGACGGCGTAGAAGAGGAAGCCGATCGCGACGGCGGCATCGTTCGACACACCGAACCGCGGCAGGAAGGCGAGGAAGAACGCCTCGCGGGCCCCGAGCCCGTTGATCGTGAACGGCACCAGCATGACGAGGAACAGGAGCGGGCCGAGGACGACGTACGCGAGCGGCGACGGAGTCTCGCCCACCGCCTTGCCGCAGAGCCAGATCGCCATGATCCTGACGAGCTGCGTCGAGATCGTGACCGCGAGGACGAGCGCGATCGTGCCGGGCTTCGCCCGGTAGCCATGCAGTGCCTCGTGCAGGCTCGACACCACCCGCTCGATCCGGATCCGGCGTCCCAGCGGAAAGACGCGCTCCTGGAGGAGCCGCCGTGTCCGCCGCGAGAAGAGCAGCACGCCGAGGATCGCAACCGCGGCAACCGAGATGACTTCCATCCAGACGAAGACGCCGATGTCGTCGTAGCGCCCGGCTGCGATGGCGAGGCCGACGGCTACGAGGAGGAGCGTGCCGGCGGCGCCGAGCACTCGCTCCATGAGCACCGCGCCCGCGGCCTCGGCCCGCTTGTCCGGACGGCGGCGGCCGTGCTCCACGATCCGCACGGCGTCACCCCCGAGAGAGGTGGGCAGCACCTGGCCGGCCGCGTAGCCGATGAAGTAGAGCTTGGTCAGCCACCCGATCGGCTCGTGGATCCCTTTCGAGGCGAGCAGGAGCTGCCAGCGCCAGGCCATCGCCCAGGTCGTGGCGAGGTAGATGGCGAGGGCGGCGGCCAGATAGCCGACGTGGCTCGAGAGGACGAGGTCAACGGTGCGCCCGACGTCGATCTGCCAGACCAGCAACGCGATGATCGCCGCGCTGACTGCGAGGCGGATCGCGACGCGGACTGGGCGCTTCACGCCGTGAACCGGACGTGCACGCGCCGGAGCGCGTCGATCGCGTCCCGGAGATCCTCGTCCGAGTGCGCGGGCGAGAGCGGCAGCGAGAGCACCTCGCGGCCCGCCCGCTCCGCGACCGGCAGCTCCGGCTGGCCGCCGGGCTGCTCCTTGTAGAACGTCAGCTCGTGCACCGGAAGGAAGTGGATGCTCGTCCCGATTCGCTCTTCGGTCAGCGCGCGCTGATAGGCGTCGCGATCGGCGCCGGCCTCCGCCGGGTCGACCCTGACCACGTAGAGATGGAGGGCGTGGACGTCGTCCTCGTGCTCGTCCCGCGCGAGCGGCGTGATCCCGGGCAGCTCGGCGACGACCGCGTCCCAGGCGGCGACGTGGCGCCTGCGGATCTCGGCGTGCTCGTCGATCCGGCCGAGCTGGACCAGAGCGAGCGAGGCGAGGACGTCGGACAGGTTCGCCTTGAAGCCGGCGACGCGGATGTCGTAGCGCGATCCGTCCCCGCGCCGCATGAGCCGAAGCTCGTTCAGCGCGGCAGCGAGGTCGTCGTCATCGGTGGTCACCATGCCGCCCTCGCCGGCCGCCACGTTCTTCGTGGCGTAGAGCGAGAAGCATGCGGCCAACGAGATCGCGCCCACCTTGCGCCCGCGGTAGACCGTCTCGACGGCATGGGCAGCGTCCTCGATCACGGGCATCCCGTGGGCGAGGATCGGGTCGAGGTCGGCTGCCTTTCCCGCATAGTGGACGGGGAGGATCGCCTTCGTCCGAGGCGTGATCGCCGCCGCGACTGCTTCCGGATCGATGTTCAGGTCGGACTCGCGGACGTCGACGAAGACCGGCCGGGCACCTGCATGGACGACGACGTTCGCGGTCGCCGGCCACGTGATCGGCGTCGTGATCACCTCGTCGCCCGGGCCGATCCCGGCAGCGACGAGCGCCAGGTGGAGCGCCGCCGTCCCCGAAGCGAGCGCGATCGCATGGCGAGCTCCGACGTACTCGGCGAAGAGGCGCTCCAGTGCGGCCGTCCTGGGACCTTTCGTCAGCCAACCGCTCTTGAGCGTCTCGATGACCGCTTCGATCTCCTCTTCGCCGATGTCGGGCGGCTGGAAGGAGAGGAACGTCTCCCTACGTCGGCTGTGCTGGAGCTGCGACATCGGCGGTCTCGAAGCGTATGCGCTGGGCCGCGCGGTCGGCCCGCTCCAGGGCATCGTCCCGGGACTCCCCACGGGCGAGCACGAAGCCGGCCCGGTCAGAGCCGTCCCGGAAGGCCCCGTACGCCCACCCCGGCTCGCGGTAGACGCCGATCTCCAGGATTCCGTCCACCGCCGCGGCCTCGTCGAGGCCGTCGACCGCTCGCAGGATTCCCTCCGGAGGCACGAGGAAGCGGACGCAGGCGCCGCCCGCGGGGTTCGGGGGCGGCACCTCCGCGGGCTCCCCGAGAGCGGCGGCGAGCGCAAGCCCGTTCAGGTCAACTCCCAGAGCTGCCCGGCAAAGCTCCGCGTCGTGGCCGCCCCCCAGGCGGGCTGCGAGCTCGAGCACGCGGGGGCCGTCGGGACCGACACGGAGCTGGGTGTAGGTCGGGCCCTCACGGACGCCGGCCGCCTCGGCCGCGGCACGCGCCACCTCCGTGCACGCCTCCGTCGCGGCCACGCTCGGCCAGGCATGGGCGAGCGCGACGCCGAACGCCGGCGGCTCCGCTGTCAGACGATCGGTCACGGTGAGCGGGTGGAACACGCCGCCCGCAGAGAACGCGTTGACGGTGATCTCCGGCCCCTCGACGAGCTCCTCGACGAGGCAGGCACCGCTCCGGGAAACTTCGACGGCCAGCTCGATCGCACCGGGCAGTCCGGCTGCATCGACGACGACCGAGAGCCCTCGCTGACCCTGCCTGTCGGGCGGCTTCACGACGCAAGGGAGATCGAGCTCGAGCTCCTGCTCGGAGGAGCGGACGAGCTGCCAGCGCGGCTGCGGCACTCCGGCCTCCGCGAACCGCGTCCGCTGGCGGAGCTTCGACACCGCGATCGCGGCCGTCTCCGGCTCGAGCGGGTGGGGCAGCCGGAGACGGGACGCGATGCGCGCCGCGATCGCGACGGGCCAGTCGATCCCGGGCGCGATCAGCCCCTGGACGGCCTCGACCCGCGCCAGGCGCTCGACCCCCATCTCGTCCTCGGCCGAGAGAACCGCCCGCCGAACGGCGTAGCGGAAGCCGGGCGCACCCGGATCGCGGTCGCAGGCGATCACCAGGCAGCCGCGCTCCCGGGCCCTGCGGAGGAGGCCCAGTTGCGCCGGGCCGGCGCCTAGGACGAGGAGGCGCTTGCCTTCGACGGTCTGCGAACCGGTTCCCACCACGCCCGATCCGCCGCATACCAAGCGATGGTGCGCTCGAGGCCGGCCTCGGAGGGGGTCTCCGCCTCCCAGCCGAGAAGCTGCCTGGCCTTGTCG
>JBPCPR010000107.1:0-2799 GCA_050998925.1 Gaiellaceae bacterium | reverse complement strand
GCCCGGCCGGTTGGGCCGGTCCTCCGTATGGCGAACATGATCGACATCCTCGAGCGCAAGCAGCTGCGCGACGATCTTCCGGACTTCAAGGCCGGCGACACCGTCCGCGTGCATTTCCAGGTGATCGAGGGCCAGCGCAGGCGCGTTCAGGTCTTCGAGGGGGTTGTCATCAAGCGCCAGGGCGCGGGTGTCCGGGAGACCTTCACCGTCCGGAAGAACTCCTTCGGCGTCGGGGTCGAGCGCACGTTCCCCGTCCACTCGCCGAAGATCGAGCAGATCGAGGTCGGAGCGATCGGCGACGTGAGCCGCGCCAAGCTTTACTACCTCCGCGGCAAGGTCGGGAAGAAGGCTCGCGTCCGCGAGAAGCAACGCACCTAGCCGACGCAAGTCCGGCAGCCGCTTTGCGGCTGCCATGACGACTTGCGTCGGGTCTTCCTGACACACCGGAGTCAACGAGCTGCGTCGGGCGGAGCCCGCCGCAGCCTGATCGTCACCTTTCTGCTTCGGCATCGTGCCGAAAGTGTCACGTTTACGTAGGCCGTCCGACGACGACCTCTATCCTCGGCATGTGCGCCGGACTGGCAAGAAACTTCTCGCTTTCGACCGGCGCCTCGGGGCGCGCTTTGTCGCCGGCGCGGACGAGGCGGGTCGTGGGAGCCTCGCCGGGCCGCTGGTTGTCGCGGGCGTTCTCTTCGACTACGAGCGTCTGCATGACCACCGGGTTCGCCCACTCGCTTTCTTGAACGACTCGAAGCAGGTTTCGGAGGAGGGGCGTGAGGTGCTCTTCCGTGCCATCGCGGGCTGCGCGACCCGCATCGCGGTGCGCGTCATCCCCTCACAGGCAATCGACCGTGACGGTCTGCACAAGTCGAACCTGCGGGGTCTTCGGGAGGCTCTCGCCGCCCTCAGTCCGCCTGCCGAAGCCTGTCTCGTGGACGGCTTTCGGCTCGGACCGCTCGCGCCCGCGCACGAGGCGGTCGTGGACGGCGACGAGCGGAGCGCCGCGATCGCAGCCGCGTCCATCGTCGCGAAGGTCGTTCGAGATCGGGCGATGCGCCGGCTGGACGCCCTCTATCCACACTACGGCTTCGCGTCCCACGTCGGGTACATCACGCCCGGTCACTCGGCGATCGTCCGTTCGAGAGGCCCCTGCGAGATCCACCGCCGTTCGTTCCAAGCGCTTTGCTACTCGGAGCTCGAGAGCCGTGAGCCGCTCGTGGCCGCCCAGCTGGCTCGGGCGTGATGCCGAGCGGCGCGTGCGCCGCCACTATCGCGTTCGGGGCTACCGGATCCTCGCGACGAACGCGCGTGCGGGCGGGAACGAGCTTGACCTCATCGCCCGGCGCGGCGGACGGCTGGTCTTCTGTGAGGTGAAGGCCCGCGCGGGGCCGGGCTACGGCCATCCCTTCGAGGCGGTTGGGCCCGAGAAGGCCCGGCGCGTGCGGCGTGCGGCCGAGGCGTGGCTCGCAACGTGCCCCGAGCTGGGCCGGATCGAGGTGGTCTTCGAGGTGGCCGCGGTCCGCGACCGTACGGTCGAGCGGGCTCCTCTCGGCTAGAGGGTTGATGTGAAAGTCGGCCGCAGCCGGGGCGCTCCAGACCAAGCTGGGCACCGGCCGTGCTGATCCAGCGCCGTGTCTGGGGCGTCACCCGGCCGGCCGAACTTTCGCATTAGGCCTCAGGCTTTTGCAAGGCAGGCTCGAGGCCGGCGCAGAGTCGGCACGATCGCGCAGATCGCGTGCGCCATAGCGCCCTACGGTGGTTGGAGTGCTGGCGCGCGTCGTCACCCATACTCTCGTGGGGCTCGAGGCCCGCCCCGTCGAGGTGGAGGCCCACCTGCAGCGGGGCGTGCCCGCGTTCGTGATCGTCGGGCTGCCGGACAAGGCCTGTCAGGAAGCGAAGGAACGGGTCAGGAGCGGGATCGGGAGCGCGGAGCTCGAGTGGCCGCTGCGGAGAATCACGGTCAACCTCGCGCCTGCCGGCCTCCGCAAGGAGGGCTCCGGGTTCGACCTGCCGATCGCGCTTGCCGTGCTCGCTGCGTCACGCCAGGTGCCGCCGGAACGCCTGGCCGAGCATGCGGCGGTGGGGGAGCTCGCGCTCGACGGAAGGCTCCGTCCGGTTCCCGGCGTGCTCGTCGCCGCAGAAGCCGCCCGCCGGGCCGGGCTGGAGCGGCTCATCTGCCCCGTGGAGTCCGCGGCCGAGGCCGCCCTGGCCGGCGTCGTCCCGGTGCCCGTCCGCCATCTCGTCGAGGCGGGCGAGTATCTCCGGGGCCGCTTCACGCCGGAACCGGTCGTCGAGCGTCCACCTCTCCTGCGGCGGACGCATCCTGATCTCCGCGACGTGCGCGGTCAGGAGCGCGCCCGGCGCGCGCTCGAGGTCGCCGCGGCGGGGCGCCACAACCTGCTCCTCGCGGGCCCTCCCGGAACAGGCAAGACGATGCGCGCGCGGCGCCTGCCCGGCATTCTCCCGTCGCTGACGAGGGAGGAGGCCCTCGAGGTGACGCGGATCCACTCGGTCGCCGGGCTCCTGGCCTCCGGGAGCGGGATCGTGGACGAGCCGCCCTTCCGCGCGCCCCACCACACCGCGTCCGCGCCGGCGATCATCGGAGGGGGGATCGGGCCCCGACCCGGTGAAGTGAGCCTCGCCCACCACGGCGTCCTCCTGCTCGACGAGCTGGGAGAGTTCGTTCGGCCCGCGATCGAATCGCTTCGGCAGCCGCTCGAGGACGGCACCGTCGCCGTGGCTCGCGTGACCGGTCGCATCGTCTTTCCGGCCCGCTTCGTACTCGTGGGGACGATGAAC
>JBPCPR010000102.1:0-5967 GCA_050998925.1 Gaiellaceae bacterium | reverse complement strand
GCCACGCAGTTTCGAGCGGCCGTAAAGGTCGATCGGATCTGGTATGTCCTCCTCGGTGTAGCGCCCCTGCCTGCCGCTGAAGACGCAGTCCGTGCTGATGTGGAGGAACCGCGCTCCTTCCGAGCGGCAGAGCTCCGCCACCTGGTGCGGAACGAGCGAGTTGACGGCGATGCTCGGCAGTGGAGCCTTCGCCGCGGCGGCCTGCTTCACGATCCCGATGCAGTTCACGACCGCGTCCGGGCGAACGGCCGCGAGCGCCTTCCGGACCGAGTCGAGCTCTTCGGCGGAGACCCCCTCGATCGCGCGCGCGGAATCGAAGATCACGGTCTCCCAGGCCGGGTCGAGCGGGCGGCGCACGGTCACGAACGTGTCGAACCGGTCGCGAAAGACTTGCCAGAGCTTGTGGCCGAGCATGCCGTTGCCGCCGAGAACGAGAACCTTCACCGAGCCACGATCCCCTCGTACGTCTCTGCGGCCTGGCGGGCGAGCACGGTTCGATCGAGGCGCTCCTCCACGACGCACGAGTCTAGTCGGACGCCGGTCCTAGGCCGCTGGACTCTCGAACACCGACAGGAAGCGGGCGCGGGCGCGGGCCGGATGGAAATCTGCGTCGTAGCGCGCGCGCGCGTTTTCGACTAGCCGTCGTCGAAGCCCGGCGTCCTGGCTGAAGCGCTCGAGCTCGCGCGAGAGCGCGTCGGCATCGCCTTCGTCGACCACGAGCCCGCACTCGTGCTCACGAAAGTAGGACACTAGGAAGGTGCCGGGCGGCGCGTGCACGAAGATCGGCCGGCCGGCGGCCAGGTACTCGCCCACCTCGTACGGCGCCCACGCGACGACCCGCTCCCGGACGCCTACGCCGAAGGGAACCGCCAGGAGCAGGGCCTCGGCGTCGGCCTGCACGGCCCGCAGTCGCTCGCGTGCCTGCGGCCCCTCGAGCCGGACGAGTGGGATCGGGCTCGGCGCCTCGCTGGGCGCCTGAACCGCTTGAACTGTCAGCTCCACCGGTTCCGGCAGGCTGCTGGACACGGCTCCGATCCTGAGCAGAGCATCAACCTGCTCTGGCCCGAGCTCGCCCGCGTAGGTGATCGTACGAACGATCGGAATCTCGTCCCCGGTCGAGCGTGCCGCGGGGAGCGGTGGCGGGGCGGGGCTGTAGACCACCGTGGGCGACACTCCGTAGCGGAGCCGGTACCTGTCAGCGAGGGTGTCATTCGAGACGATGACGCCCACGGCGCTCTTGACGACCCGGTCGACGAGGCCAGCCAGCTTCCGGTGCGCCCCGCCCGGAAAGCGTGCGGCCACGTCCTCGAAGAGGTAGACGTAGAGCGGAACCTTTGCCAGACGAGCCGCCAGCAGGCCGGCGGGCAAGTCGAGCGGGTCGGGCGAGCAGGCGAGCAGCGCTTCGCAGCCTTCCTCGCGGAGCACGCGGGCAACCCGTCGTCCCCGGCGCGCGATCTCGGGCACGAGGCCTGCGACTCCCACGGCCGGCCCTCCCGGCGAAAGGTCGAACGTGCGCCCCGGGAGGCCGCCGATGCCCGCAAGCCACATGCGGCCGAGGCCGCTCTCACGGGCGACCTCGTACGGGTCGTTCCGGCCGGACGACAGCAGGCGATAGCGATCAGAGGGCATCCCGTCGAGTAGCTGCGCCAGCACGCGCGACTCGGCGGCGGCCGCGGGCGGCACCGCAGCCGAGAGCGCGGCAAGCCTCGGGACCGTGGTGCCCGTCGTCGCGGGGCGGGCCTCGACGTCCTTGATCGCCCAGAAGGCACCAAACGATTCCCCCGCTCCCTCGCCGGCGCGATGGTAGTCCTCGGAGGCGAGGATCGTCCAGCCGACCTCGAATTCCTCGGGCGTCCAGCCCGACCGATGCGTCTGCCACTCGGCTCCGCCGAGACCCCAGGCGTCCGCCTCGCCCGGCTCGTACTCCTGCGTGACGAATCCAAGGGGGGTGAACACCACGACCTGGGTGTCGGCCACCCGCTCACACTCGGCCAGGAGTCTTGCGCCGGCGTCCTTCTCCATGTGCTCGATCACGTCGAGGAGGAAGACGGTGTTCACGGCGTCGTCGGGAAGAAGTCGCACGACGTCCTGTCCCGTGGCGTGCAGGACGACCACCGCCTCGCTCCGCAACGAGCCGCGGAGCAGGTCGACGTACTCGGCATGAGGCTCCGCGCAGAGATGGACGCGCGGACGAAAGAACCCCTGGGGCCTGATGCCCGGCCCGATGTCGAGCACGCGGTCGACGGCGCGCACCCGCCCGGCCGCTGCGCGATCCAGCAGCTCGCGGGCCATCCACTCGACCGTCATCGAGCCGGCGAGCCGTCGGACGCCGGGGCCGCGCTCGCGCCTAGATACTCGGTCTCCCAGCTCAGGCTCGGACGGACGACTCCGAGCCACTCACCGACGTAGTCCCCCTGTCGCTCGAGGCTCTCGGCGACCTCGAACTCGAGCGCGTAGTCGTGTGTGTAGGCCCACGAGTATCCGTCGCCCCAGAGCACGAGGCTGACATAGAACCGGCCGTCCGGCAGCAGGTGGCCGGGCACCCTGCACCGGCTCCGGAAGAGCCCCTCCGGCCAGGATCGCTCGTGCCAGGCCGGCTCACGGTTCGAGAGCGAGCTGAAGACGCACACCCCTTCTTCGTCGTAGAGGACGACCGTGGCGCCGAGGCGCGACCCGGGCTTCTCGTTCCAGAACTCGATCTCGATCTCGAACGGATGCTCGGCCTGGAGGGTGGAGGTCACGGTCTGGTCCGCATCCAGGAGGCGGATGCGGTGGAGACGAACGCGCTCGTTGCCGGGGGCGTTCGCGCGATCCTCCCAGACTGCCTCGGCGTTCGTGACCCGGCCCTCGCCGAGGTAGAAGGCGATCACCTCCGCCGGAGTCGCGTCCTGGACGATCCGCCCGCTGTCCAAAAGCAAGGCCCGCTCGCAGAGGCCCCTGACGGCCACCAGGTTGTGGCTGACGAAGAGGACGGTCCGGCCCCGCTTGGCAGCCTCGCTCATCGTCCCGAGGCACTTCTTCTGGAACGCGGCGTCGCCGACGGCTAGTACCTCGTCGACGAGCAGGATGTCCGGCTCGAGATGCGCGGCGACCGCGAACGCGAGCCGGACGTACATGCCGCTCGAGTAGCGCTTCACCGGTGTGTCGATGAAGCGCTCGATCTCGGCGAAGGCGACGATCTCGTCGAACTTGCGGTCGATCTCGGCGCGCGACATGCCGAGGATGGCTCTGTTCAAGTACGTGTTCTCCCGGCCGGTCAGCTCCGGATGGAAGCCGGTTCCCACCTCGAGGAGGCTGCCGAACCGCCCATAGACTTCAGCGCGTCCACGCGTCGGCTCGGTGATCCGGGACAGGATCTTGAGGAGGGTGGACTTTCCGGCGCCGTTACGCCCCATGATTCCGATCGCCTGGCCCGTGGGGACCTCGAAAGTCACGTCGCGGAGCGCCCAGAACGTCTCTTCGCCGCCGCCCGAGTGCCTCTGCGCGCGCTTCGGCGACGTGACCAGACGGCGAGCGATCCCGGCTGCATCCGCAAGGGAATCGCGCAAGGTCACGTAGGGCGCACGCTCCCCGATCTTGTAGCGCTTTCCGAGCCCCTCGACCCGGATGGCGACGTCGACCACCTAGACCTCGTCCGCGAACGTCCGCTCGGCCCGCCGGAAGTACGCAAGGCCTGCCACCAGGAGAAGCACGGTGACGCCCACGGAGACTCCGATCAGCGGCTCGAAGCCGCCCGCCGGGTCGAACAGGGCCCAGCGGAAGCCCTCGACGACGCCCGCGACCGGATTCAGGCCGACCAGCGTGCGCCACGGTTCCGGGAAGATCTCGACCGAGTAGACGATCGGGGTCGCGAAGAAGAGGAACTGGGTCAGGAACGGGATCGCGTACTGGACGTCCCGGTACCTGACGTTCAGGGCCGAGAGGATCATCCCCGCGGCCAGGGCGACGAGGATCGCGAAGAGGACGAGAGCCGGCAGCGCGAGCACCGCCAGCGAGGGCACGACGCCGTAGTAGGCCATGAAGGCGCCGAGGACGACCAAGCCGAGCAGCAGGTCGATTACAGCAGCCACGACAGGAGCGGCGGGCACGAGCAGCCGGGGAAAGTAGATCTTCGCGATCAGGTCGCGGTTGGTGACGAGGCTCCCCGCCGAGGTACCGAGAGCCTGCGCGAAGAGCTGCCACGGCACGAGGGCGGCGAAGATGAAGAGCGGGTACGGAACCCCCTCGGAGGGGACGTCGAGCAGGTGCCCGAAGACGAGCGTGAAGAGAGCCATCATCGCCAGCGGTTGGAGCACCGTCCAGATGACGCCGACCGCGGTCTGCTTGTAGCGCACCTTCACGTCTCGCCAGACGAGGATGTAGAAGAGCTCCCGGTAGGCCCAGAGCTCGCGCAGCCCGAGTGAGACCCACCCGCTCGACGGCTTGATCACGAGGGGCGGCGGGCGGCGGGCGGGCGGCGGGGCCTTGAGCTCCCCGTTCCCTGTGGGTGCGTCGAGAGCCTCGCCCGCGACGGCTCCTCCGGCACGTTTGCCGCTCCTCGTCTGCTCTGCCATCGCGGGGCCTGACAATAGCTGAGGCCCCTTGCGGCACCCGGTGGGCCTGCGGCCGAAACCCCGCGGAGAGGTTCGCCTGGCACTTCGGCTCGACGTGCATCACAGTAGTGCGATGGCGGCGCGCCGAGTCAGGGCCCAGGCCCGGTAACGATGCGGATTCTCTTCGTCGCGATGCCGAACAGCGTCCACTCGGCCCGCTGGATCGCCCAGACTGCGGGGCTCGGCTGGGACGTTCATCTCTTTCCCTCGACCCCGGCGGGCGCTCTGCTCGATTTCGGCGGGCCGCACCCCGAGCTCAGAGACGTGACCGTCTACGGAGCGTCCTTCCGACGCCACGCCCAGGTGCATCCGAGCGTTCGGGTTCGCGGTCTCACTCCGTTGAAGCGGTTGTCGGGCGTGCTTTCGACGCTGCTGCAGCCTCGGGCCCCGGCCTTCCTCGCCTCCCTGATCCGGCGGTTGAAACCGGATGTGGTCCATTCGCTCGAACTCCAGCACGCCGGGTATCTCACGCTCGAGGCCAAGAAGAGGCTCGGCGCATTCCCGCCCTGGGTCGTCTCGAACTGGGGCAGCGACATCTCCGTCTTCGGCCGCCTGGACGGGCACGCCGGCCGGATCCGGGAGCTCCTGGCGGCCTGCGACTACTACACGTGCGAGTGCAAGCGAGACGTGGAGCTCGCGCGAACGTTCGACTTCCGCGGCGAGGAGCTCCCGATCTGGCCGATCGCGGGCGGAATGAACGTCGGCCGGGTGCAGGGCTTTCGTCAGGCTGGGCCTCCGTCCGAGCGCCGCGTGGTGGCGCTAAAGGGCTACACGGGCTGGGCGGGGCGCGGGCTGGTGGGCGTGCGCGCGGTCGAGCTGGCCTCGGACGTTCTGCAGGGCTACCGAGTGGTCACATACCTCGCGGCGGAGGACGTCCGCCTGGCAGCCGGGCTCGTGACCGCGTCGACCGGCCTCGAGTTCGAGCACCTCCCCAGGAGCTCGCACGAGGAGATGCTCCGCCTCCACGGCCGCGCGCGCACGTCGATCGGCCTCTCGATCGGCGACGGCATCAGCACGTCGGCGCTCGAAGCGATGGCAGCCGGGTCCTTCCCGATCCAGTCGCACACGAGCTGCCTCGAGGAGTGGGTGCGCGACGGCGAGACCGGGCTCCTGGTGCACCCGGACGACCCGCAAGAGGTCGCCGCTGCGCTCCGCCGCGCCGTCACCGACGACGAGCTGGTCGATCGGGCCGCTGCCAGGAATCTCGAGACGGTGCAGGAGCGGCTCGACAGCTCCCGCATCAGGCCCGCCGTGCTCGAGATGTACGAGCGGATCGCCGCCGGGCCTCGCTCGTAAGTCCCGCCCGCCGGTAGGGTGGCGCCCCGTGGGTGCCAAAGGAAGCGTGCTGATCACGGGTGGGGCCGGCTTCATCGGC
>JBPCPR010000044.1:0-2678 GCA_050998925.1 Gaiellaceae bacterium | reverse complement strand
ACTCGCCGCAGGTCGCGCGCAGCCGTTGCATCGTGCTGACAGGGTCGGGACGCTCGTTCTCGGCCGGCGCCGACCTCTCCGAGCCTCGCGACGAGAGCCTCTCCGGCATCGAGGCGTACTACCGGGGATCCGGCGCCATCTACGAGCGCATCGCCCGCTTGCCCCAGCCCTCGATCAGCGCCATCCACGGCTACTGCCTCGGCGGCGGCCTCGAGCTTGCGCTCGCGACCGACTTTCGGATCGCGGACGAGACGGCCATCTTCGGGCTGCCGGAGGCCGAGCTCGGGATCCTTCCGAGCTCGGGGGGCGCTCACCGGCTCGTGCGCCTGGTCGGGGCCACGCGGGCCAAGGAGCTCATGCTGATCAGACCGCGCTTCACCGCCTCCGAGGCGCTCGACTTGAACGTCGTGACCGAGGTGGTGGCCGCTGGCAAGGCGATCGGGAGGGCACTCGAGCTCGGAGCGCGCATTGCGGAGCTTCCGGAGGCCGCGGTGACCGCGATCAAGGCCTCAGCCGACCTGCTGGTGGAGTCGTCGCGCGAGACCTCCGCTCTCCTCGAGCGCATCGCCTACGCCGCGCTCGCGCAGACGGACGACGCTCGCGCGGCCGGCGAGCGCTGGGCCGAGCGCCGCTCCGACTAGCGGGCCACCCTGGCCTAGGCGTCTTCGACCGGGTCGCCGACGCGGACGACTCCCGGCTCCTCGACGTCCGCGTAGACGCCGAAGTCGATCGCCTTGCCGTCGCGGAGACCCCGGTAGGCCTTGATCTCCTTCAGCGAGTCGAAATCGCGGACGCCAGTATCGGGGTCCCGCGTGGTGACCACGCAGCGCGGCACCGGGCCGCCAACTCGGATCACGGCAGAGCCGACACGAACCCGGCGCCCCTCCCAGGTGTCCTCCTCGTGCGCCTCGCAGCCCTCGAGAGTCAGGAGCATCCGGAAACGGCGTCCGTCCACGTCGCCGTTCGCCCCCGCCTGGCGGCCGAGCTCCGCGACGGAGGCCTCCGACAGAAGCGTCACCACGTGCATGTCGAACGCGCCGCCCCGGTCGGACGCCCGGACGAGCCGCACCGGCTTCCCGAGGTAGTTGGTATAGGCCTCGCCGAAGGGGCCCAGGACGAGCTGCGCGGTCACCGGCCGGCCGAAAAAGTCCACCCGCATACTCTCGTCGCCAAGCGCGACGGCGTCCTCAACGACCGTCCCGTCCGGAAAGCGGAGCGCGAGACGCTCCGGGTCGGCCGCGTACTCACTTCGCACTTGCACGAGCGGCCCGTGCCTCGTGCACCCGAACAGGCGGCCCTTCGGATCCACGAGGAAGAACTCCCGTTTTCCGGGTACTCCGTCGCGCTCGAGCCGGACCTCCTCGGGATGGTGAAGGGCGGAGCCCTTCACGGGAGTGGTCGAGAGCCTCGTCACGGTCGGCATGACCTAAGCCTACTCAGGAGCGTGGGGGCGGAAACCCGTGCCCCCACGCGTCCGAGCCGCCGTCCACCAGCACAGTCGAGCCCGTCACGTACGACGCGCCCTCGGACGCGAGGAACGCGATCACGGACGCGACTTCGTCCGGGCGCCCGACGCGGCCCAGGGGAATGCCTTCTGCCCAGCGCACGATGCTCTCGGCGCCGTAACCCTCGAGACCCTCGCTCATGATCGTTCCGGGCGAGACGCACACTGCGCGGATCCCGTACCGGCTCCACTCGGAGGCCAGCCCGCCGGCCAGATTCTCGACCGCGGCACGGGCTGCGGCCGCGTGTGCCATGCCCGGCTCGCCACGTCGGGGGCTGAAGCCCACGAAGACCACGACCCCGCGGCGCTCCGGAATCATCGAGCGGGTCGCGACCTCGCGGGTCACGTTCCAGACGGCGTCGACGGCGAGCCGATGGACCGCTCGCCAGCCGTTCGCAGAGATCTCCTCCGCCGGAGCGCTGAACTGGCCGCCGGCGTTGTTGACCAGCACGTCGATCTTCCCGAAGCGCTCGAGCGTCTGAGTGACGAGCGCCTCGACCTGATCCGGCTCCCGGACGTCCGTCGGGAGTGCAAGGCATTCCCCTCCGAGCGCCTCGAGCTCGCGCGCCACGGCGGCGAGCGGGTCGGGCCGCCGCCCGCAGATCGCGACGAGCGCACCCGTGCGTGCCAGCTCGACCGCGGTGGCCCGACCGATCCCGGTACCGCCGCCCGTGACGAGCGCGACGCTGCCGGCATTGGCGTCCGGAGCGAGGATCGAGGTCACGGCGCCGCCACCGCGTCGCGGGGCTCCCGCCCCTCGAGGACGTCCAGGACCGCGATTGCAGGACGCCTGTAGACCTCGTGCTCGGTCTCCTCGCTGTACCAAGCGGCGTGCGGGGTGAGGATGAGTCGAGGTGCGTCCGGGAGCTGTTTGGGTGGCTCCTCCGGGAGGACGTCGAACGCGGCGCCGCCGAGCCGGCCGGAGCGGAGCGCCTCTGCCAGGCCGTCCATGTCGACGAGGTCGGCGCGGGCTGTGTTGACCAGAAACGCGCCTGCGGGCATGAGCCCGAGCTCCCGCCTCCCGATCAGGTGACGGGTCGAGGGCAGGAGCGGAACGTGGAGGGTGACCGCCGCGCACGCCGCCAGCAACTCGTCCAGCCCGGCGGGCCGCGCGCCGGTCTCCCGGATCGCGTCGGCTCCGACGACCGGGTCGCTCGCCCAGACCTCCATGCCG
>JBPCPR010000106.1:0-5360 GCA_050998925.1 Gaiellaceae bacterium | reverse complement strand
GAGCTCGGCTTTGATGCGGCCGTGGCCCTGACCCGCTGGCACCCTGTCGAGCAGCGCTGGGAAGATGCGTCCGTTCCACTTCCCAGGTCGGAGGAGGAGTGGCAGGCGGAGCACGAGCGGCTCCAGGCCGAGGAGGCCGCCGAGTCGGCTGCGACCGGGCATGCAGCCTGGGAGGTGCGCGCCGTCCTTCCGACCCATGAGGACACCGTGAGCCTGGCCGAGCGGCTCGAGGGGGAAGGCATCCCGGTCGTCCGCCGGTCGAGCTTCCTCCTCGTCGGCGCGGTCAACGAGGACGAGGCGCACGCGCTTGCGGAGCGCCTCCGGGGCGAGACGCCTGCCGGCAGCCGCATCGAGGTGGAGCCCGGAGGCCAGATGGCCTGGGAAGTGGCTCCCCAGAACCCGTTCGCCATCTTCGGTGGCCTCGGGGGCTAAGAACTCGTTCCAGAATGAGCGGCTGGCCGCCGGAACACGCCGGGCGGCGCGACGCGTCGTCCTCAGTCGCCCCAATAGCGCTGCTATTGGAGCTCCCTGCGTCCTAGCCCGCACTCACCCGTCGCGCCCCGGCGGCGAGCGTCAATCTGACAAGAGTTCTGACAACGGGCCGGGCCGTCCGGTAGGCTGAATACGTACGGAACGACCGACACCAGCACGACGAGAGGAGGCCGAACAGATGGACGCCGACGCGCATCAACCTAGTAGCGGCCTCCGCATGCTCGCCTAGCGGCTTCTCCGAACATCTGATCCGCCAGGGCTGCGCAGGCCGCGTCGAACCACGACCTGCGAACCCAAGGAGATCCGCTTGAACTCTGGAACTGATGCTCTCTTCGACCTGGCCCGGCTCGGCTGGGACGACGATCGCGAGGTGGAATTCGCACCTCACGCGACGGCCGGTCTCGTCCCTGGCCGCGTCAGCACGCAGCTCCGCGGCGTGCACCTCGTCGCGACCCCCAGGGGCGAGGTGCGCGCCGAGGCGGCCGGGCGGCTCTGGCAGGAGTCCGGCGCCGAGGGCCATCCGGTCGTGGGCGACTGGGTCGCACTCGAACCCGGCGCCGGGACCGTTACGATCCAGGCCGTGCTCGAGCGGAGGACGGCGGTCGCCCGCAAGGCGGCCGGTGCGGCCACCGTAGAGCAGGTGCTCGCAGCCAACGTCGACATCGTCTTCGTCGTCGCCGGGCTCGACGTCGAGCCGAACCTCCGTCGGCTGGAGCGCTTCCTGGCGGCGGCCTGGGACAGCGGCGCCCAGCCGGTCGTCGCCCTCACGAAGGCCGACCTCGCGCCGCAGGTCCCGCTCGCGGTGGCGGAGGCCGAGGCCGTTGCGGCCGGAGCGGCCGTGCACGCGGTCAGCGTCGTCACCGGGGAGGGCGTGGACGAGCTCCGCTCCTACCTCGCCGGCAACCGGACCGGCGCATTCCTCGGTCCGTCCGGGGCCGGGAAGTCCACGCTCGTCAACCGCCTGCTCGGCACCGAGGAGCAGGAGACTCAGGACGTCCGGTCCGACGGCAAGGGACGCCACACGACGACCCACCGCGAGCCCTTCGTCCTTCCCGGCGGAGGCCTCTTCGTCGACACGCCGGGGCTCCGCGAGCTTGGCCTCTGGGGCGACGGCGAGGGTGCGGCCTCGGCCTTCGGGGAGATCACCGAGCTCGCGGCGGAGTGCCGCTTCAACGACTGTGCGCACGAGAGCGAGCCGGGCTGCGCCGTCCTGGCCGCCGTGGAGAGCGGGAGGCTCGACCCCGAGCGCCTCGCGAGCTACCGGAAGCTCGGGAACGAGTTGCAGTTCCTCGCACGGAAGCAGGACGCGCGGGCTTCCGCCGAGGAGCGCCGCAGGAGGCGCCGCCTGGAGCGGAGCTTCAAGAAGCCCTCGGACGGGCCGTGGACGGGATGAGCACGCGCGAGTCCTCCCGCTTCTCGCTCGGCATGCTCCGGCCCCTGGCGATCAGGGACTTCGCCCTGCTCTGGACCGGGATGACGGTCTCGCTCCTGGGAGACGGCATCTACTTCGTGACGATCGCATGGCAGGTCTACGAGCTCTCGAACGCTCCCACGGCGCTCGCGGTCGTGGGCATCGCCTGGACCCTGCCCCTCTTCGTCTTCCTCCTCGTCGGCGGGGTCGTAAGCGACCGCTTCGACCGGCGGCGCATCATGATCCTCTCGGATCTCATACGCGGTGTCGCGATCGGAGCCATCGGAGTTCTGGCGATCACCGACGAGCTCACGCTCGTGCTCCTGCTTCCGCTCGTGGCCGTCTACGGAGCCGGCGAGGCGCTCTTCGCGCCGGCTTTCGGCGCGCTCGTGCCGGACATCGTCCCCCGGAGCCTGCTCGTGCAGGCCAACTCGATCGACATGGTCGTCAGGCCCCTAGCCGCGCAGTTCGCGGGCCCGGCGGTGGGTGGGCTTGCGATCGCCACGATCGGTACCGGCGGCGCGTTCCTCCTGGACGCGGGGACGTTCGCCGTCTCGGCCCTCTGCATCCTCGGCATCGCCGCCCGGCCCCTACCGACCCGTGAGAACCGGAACGTCCTGCGCGACGTGGCGGAGGGCTTCCGTTTCGTGCGCTCCGAGAAGTGGCTCTGGGGAACGCTCCTTGCGGCGGCGGTGTCGCTCCTCGCCTTCTGGGGGCCCTGGGAGGTGCTCGTCCCCTACATCGTGAAGAACGAGCTCGGCGGCGGCGCCGGCGACCTCGGCTTCGTCTTCGCCGCGGGCGGGCTCGGAGCGATCCTCGCTGCGCTCGTAATGGGGCACCGGAAGGTTCCGCGGCGTCACATCACGTTCATGTACCTCTGCTGGACCGCGAGCTCCGGCGCGGTGATGGTGTACGGGCTCGCGACGTCGCTCTGGCAGGCGATGGCCGCCGCGCTCTTCTCGGGCGCGGCCGCGACGGCCGGCATGGTGGTCTGGATGACTCCCATCCAGACCCGCGTCCCGCGCGAGCTCCTCGGCCGCGTCACGTCGCTCGACTGGATGGTGTCGATCGGTCTGATCCCCGTCTCGCTGGCCCTGACGGGGCCGATCGCGGAGGCGGTCGGGGCGCGTGAGACGCTCGTGGGAGCGGGGGCGCTCTCGGCGGTCATCGTGGCCGGCTTCCTCTTCCTCCTCCCGGGCCTGCGTGACGGGGAGCGGCCCGAGCTAGCAGGGGCCGGGCTGGACGGGCCCGGTGGGCCCGACCTGGTGCTGGACGGCGACGCCGGTGCCGGTCTGGAGGCAGTAGGAAACGGCGTCGGCGCGGGCGACCGTGACTCCGTAGCCCGGCGGTAGCGTCACGCCGGCGTAGGTGCCGTGCTCGGCCAGCCAGTCCTGCAGGACCGGCGTGGCCGCCTGGAAGTTCGTGGCTGCGACGCCGGCGCTCGCCTGAGCCTCTGCCTGCGTGGCGACCTCGGAGGTCGGGCCGACCGTCTTCGCCTGCTGGGCGTAGAGGTAGCCGCCGATCGCGAGCGTGATCAGAAGCGAGACGAGTCCGAGGCCCTTGAGCGTCACGAGGCAGCTATCGACACCTCTCGGGATCCTCTTGAGAGTCGGACGCGAGCTTTCCGATGGTCATAAGCATCACATATGATTCGGATTAGAAATTTCGTGGTAAAGTTCGCTCGTGGCCAGTACCGCTCATTTCGACGTGCTCGTGATCGGAAGTGGCGCCTCAGGGCTCGCAGCCGCCGTCTCGGCCGAGCGAGCGGGCGCACGCGTCGCGGTTGCGACCAAGGGCGCGCTCCAGTCGTGCAACTCGGCCAAGGCCCAGGGAGGCATCCAGGCGGCTTTCGGTGACGACGACTCGCCCGACCTCCACGCCGAGGACGTCTGGCGGAGCTCGCACGAGACCGCCGACCGCGATCTCGTCCGCGTGCTGACGACCGAGGCGCCGGACACCATCCACTGGCTCGAGGAGAACGGCGTCGAGTTCACGCGCCAGAACGGCGGCTACCGCCTGGCGCGCTGTGGCGGAGCGAGCCGCGCCCGCCTGCTCCAGGTGGGCGACCGCACCGGGCTCGCGATCACGAGCGCGCTCCGCAAGGCCTTCGAGGCTTCGAGTGGCACATCGCTCCCGCATCACCCACTCGTCGGGCTCAGGCAGAGCGCGGCGGGCTGGCTGGCGACCTGCCGGCGGAAGAACGGCGACGCGGTCGAGCTCGAGGCGGCCACGGTCGTCCTCTCGGCCGGGGGCCGCTGCTACCGCGAGGCGGAGGAGCGCGGCGAGCTCTCGACCAACCATCCGGGGGCGACGGGCGAGGTGACGAGGCTGGCCGTCGAGCTCGGTGCGGAGGCCCGCGACCTCGATGCGCTCCAGTACCACCCGAACGGAGGCGCCTGGCCCGAGAACATGCAGGGTTACTCGATCCCCGAGACCACGCGCGCCTATGGCGCCGTTCTCCTGAACGTCGACGGCGAAGAGTTCACGGACTCCCTCGGCCCGCGCGACGAGGTCTCGCAGGCGATCTTCGACGAGGTGGAGAAGGGCAAGGGTGTCGAGACGCCGGACGGGCGGCCCGCACTCTGGCTCGACACGACGAGGATCGCCGAAGCCGATGCCGAGGTTTCGCTCCCGTACATGCTGCGCCGGTACCGGTCGGCGGGAATCGATCCTCTGGCCGAGCGGATCTTCACGTACCCCGTCCTCCACTACCAGAACGGCGGGCTCGTGATCGACGAGCACGGCGAGACCACGGTCGACGGCCTCTATGCCTGCGGCGAGATCGCCGGCGGCACGCACGGCCGAAACCGGATGATGGGCAACTCCCTGCTCGAGTGCTGTGTCTTCGGGCGCCGCGCCGGTCGGGCCGCCGCCGAGAAAGCGAGAACATGAACGCCGTAGCCACCGATCTCCAGAAGGTCGTGGCCGATGCGGCCGCGTACCTCTACGTCTGGGCGCTCAAGGACATTCCGCAGGATCTGCGTGACGCGCTCGTCGCCGCGCGGGGTCGCGAGACGTCGACGCCGGGCCAGCGGGTCCTCGACACGATCATCAAGAACGTCGCCGTCGCCGACGACGAGAAGAACCTCGTCTGCCAGGACACCGGCATCGCGGTCTACTACTGCCGCGTCGGCGAGCACTTCCCGCTTCATCCGGCCCGGATCTACGAGGCGCTCTACGAGGGCACCGAGCGCGCGACGGTCGAGCATCCGCTGCGCTCGAACACGGTCCACACCCTGTCCCGGGAGAACACCGGTCAGAACGTGGGCTACCGGGTTCCGATCGTCCACTGGGATTTCGTCGCCGGCTGGGACGGCCTCGACGTCAAGTGCGTTCCGAAGGGATCCGGTTCCGAGAACATGAGCTTCCTGAAGATGTGTGTCCCCGCCGAGGGCGTGGCCGGCATCAAGCGCTTCGTCCTCGACTCGATCGTGAACGCGGGTGGGAAGCCGTGCCC